>CAJXUJ010000056.1 GCA_913061025.1 uncultured Actinomycetes bacterium
TCAAGCACGGCAACGTTGATCCCGTGCAGGGCGCCATCCTGCTCAGCCCACCGCTGCGATTCACAACGGTCGAGGAACTGCGGGCGTGGGAGGGTGGCACGCGTTCGGTCACCGCGTTCGTCCCAGAGTTCGATGACTTCCTGCCGCCTGATCAGGCGCGCACGGAGTTTGCCGTAGCGCCCTCCATCGACGTCGTCGCCGTGCCGGAGGCCAAGCATCTGTGGGTGGGAGAGCGGTTCGTGAGCGATCTACTCGATCGCATCGTGCACGTGATCCGTCCGGACTTACCGCCGTTGCCAGAGAGCTGGGACGGACCGATGGAGAAGTGGAGCGACCTGTGACCCACATTGAGGTGGCCGATCATGGCAGCGGGCCAGCGGTCATGTTGCTACACGCCTTCCCATGCGATCACCACATGTGGGATGAGCAGGTCGATTCGATTGTCGCGGCCGGATGGCGGGTGCTGATTCCAGACCTGCCGGGATTCGGATCCAGTGATCTGCCTACTGCTGCGGAGCCCGACCTTGGTGCAGTTGTCGATGAACTCCACGCCGTTTCGATGGGTCGCGGTGCGGATCGGCTCGTCGTCGTTGGTCTATCCGTGGGTGGATACCTGGCGATGGAGTGGCTGCGTCGCTACCCGGAGATGCTGGCCGGGGTCGGACTATTCGATACCAAGGCCACGGCCGATGCCCCGGAGGCGCGAGCCAATCGGGTGGCGATGGCGGATGCGATCGATGCGAATCCGGCCGGTTGTGCGGATGTACTCCGAGAGCGGGTCCTTCCAGTGATCCTCGGGTCGAGCTCCCACGAGTCCCGCCCCGATGTGGTGGCGCAGGTGGATGCGTGGATGCGCAGCGCCGATCCGATGACCATTGCCTGGTACCAGCGTGCGATGGCGGATCGACCGGACTCGGTGCAGACCCTGTCGAGTGTGGATGTCCCCGCCCTCGTGCTGTGGGGTGAGGAGGACGTGATGTCCCCGATCGCGGAGCAGCACATCATGCTCGACGTTCTTCGCGACGCTCGTTCGGCGTCGATTCCGAGCGCGGGTCACCTCTCCGCGATCGAGCAACCGGAGCCGGTGGCTCGTGAGCTCGTGGACTTCCTGACCCGAGTACAGCGCGCCGGGATCAGTGGTTAGTCCTCCACCTGCAGGCTGAGCATCCGATCGTCCTTGGAACTGGGGTCCCCACGACCGTCGGTGTTACTGGTTGACAGCCACAGCCGTCCGTCCGGGGCGACCGCAACCGTGCGTAGTCTGCTGCGCTCACCCAGATCGACGGCTTCGGGCTTGCCGGCTTTGGAGCCGTTCAGCGGCACCCTCCACAGCACTTCGCCGCGAAGGCTCGCCACATAGGCGGCGTCATCGTCGATCGCGAGGCCGCTGGGCGAGGCGGTGGATGTGGGGGACCAGGTGACTTTGGGGTTGGTGAACTCCCGATTGGAACTCTTGCCCTCCACGATGGGCCATCCGTAGTTGCGTCCGGGAAGCAGCAGGTTCAACTCGTCGGCCTTGCTGGTACCGAACTCCGTTGCCCACAAACGACCTGCGGAGTCGAAGGCCAAACCCTGGACGTTGCGGTGACCGAGTGTGTAGACCGGTGAGCCCGCGGTCGGGTTGCCCGAAGCAGGCTTGCCGTTGAAGTCCACCCGCAGCACCTTGCCGGCGAGGCTGTCGGGATCTTGTGCGAGTTCCGGAATACCTGCGTCGCCGGTGGCGATGTAGAGATTCTCGTCTTCGTCGACCAGGAGTCGACCACCGTCGTGGTAGGTGTTCTTTGGGATCCCCGTCACGATCGGTGTTTGGCGACCGAGCTTCGTGCCGTCCCAGTCGATGCGCACCACGCGGTTGTCCTTGGCGCCGGTGAAGTAGGCGAAGATGAAGTCGGGTTGTTCGTCGTCCTTGGTCGGCGGAACCGCGATGCCCAACAAGCCACCTTCGCCGCGGGGCCGGACGCCCGAAACGGTGCCCACCTTCGGGGCCTTGGTCAAAGAGCGGGCGGGTTGGCCATCGGCTCGGGCCGGGATCCGGCGGATATCACCGGTGTCGCGCTCGGAGACGAGGGCAGATCCGTCCGGGAGGAAGGCCAGACCCCAGGGGCTGGTCAATCCATTGGTCACGGTGCGCTTGGAGACGAGGTCGACGGTGGGGCGCGCGGTGGCCGTGTTGGACCACGGGCCGACCACCAGTACCAGGCCGGCGGCAACAGCAGCGATGACGACGAGGGCGACGACGCTGAGGGTCGTCTTTCGCGAAGGACGAGCCATGCCTCCAGTATGCGTCAGGGGCGCCCGCGCGCTACCCGGCGGGAGGAATCTCCGCGGTGGAACGGATCAGTTCGGCGAAGGCCTCTGCGCCCTGTTTAGTGAGGTGCACGCCATCGGAGACGAAGTACTCGGGCTTGCCGTCGGCTTCGGCGTTCCAATCTGCCACGGCAACGTTCGGATAGTCCTTGGTGATCTTGTTGATCAGTTTGTTGTTCGGCTTTTCCCAGGTGCGGGGGACTGATGCATTGACGATGACGACCCTCTCGTAATCCTGCAGCGGATCGAGGATGTTGCGGAGGATCTCCTCGTTGATCACACCGTTACTCGCCGGATGCACCACCACGGTGTTGGCCAGTTTGTCCCGGCGGTTCAATTTCTTGACACGCCCGGTGAAGGCGCCGGGCATTCGGGAGACCTCGGCGTCCACTCCGGCGCCCGGCATCGCTTCCTTGATGGCATCGCGGGCACCGAGGACTACCGAGTCACCGATCACGCTCACCGGACCGTTCTCGGCGCGGATCTCCTCAATTGCTGGCTCGGCCTGTTCGGACACGCTGGTTGACGCAGTATCGAGATCACCCGCGGATGCGGATTCGTTGGAAACAGTGGAGTCGGTGGAAGCGTCGGAGTAGGTCGAATCGTCGTCATCGATAGACACCTCGAGCGGACCGCCGTCGGCGATACCCATGGCCGCGGCAACATCGGGGGCCACGGCGTCGCGTCCGGTTCCCGGGTTGGCGACGAGGGCGATGGCGACGGATCCGGCGAGGACGGTGACCATCCCCGCGGCCACAAGAGTGCCCAGGGTGCGCAGCCCCGTCCTAGATCCAGATCGAAATGCCTTCCACGCTCGGCCGAGCGCTCCCCGTCGGATCGGCATTTCCACGAGTCGGTAGCTCAACTCTGCAACGCCCAGGGTGAGGGCGAGGCGTACGGCGAAGGCGACAGGCTCGCTCCAGGACACGTCAATGCCCGGTCGGGTGACCATGAAGATGGGCCAGTGCCAGAGATAGATGCCGTAGGAGCGTCGACCGAGGTACCGCAGGACACCCACGCCTAGGGCCGGTCCGAGGACCGATGCCGGGTGGGTCACCGCGGCGATGAGCACGGTGGTGAAGAAAGCCAGAGCGAGGAATCCTCCGCGGTACAACCACGGTGTGAACTCCCCGACGAACAGATAGAACGCGATCACGACCGCTAGCGCGACGATTCCCGTGCCGGTGACGATGGCCTGGGCGCCGCGTGGAATGTGGGTGCTCAGGCGTCCCGGTCGCCAGACGGTGGCGAGAGCAGCACCAACGAGCAGGCCCATGCTGTGTGAGTCGGTGCCGAAATACGCACGGCTGGGATCGGCATCGACCGGATAACCATTGCGAATCGCGATGATCGCCATCCACACCGTGGACGCGACGGCCAGGAGTAGTGCGACGCGTCGAACGAGTGGCCGCCCTCCCGAGCGAACCAGGAGAAGAGCGACGACGGGCCAGATCAGATAGAACTGTTCCTCCACCGACAGGGACCACAGGTGCTTCAGCAGCGGTGGTCGACCCATCGATTCGAAGTACGACTGATCGACCAGCACGTACCACCAGTTGTTGACGTAGAAGAGGGTGGCGAGGGCATCTTGTCGGAAGGCGCTGAGGGCGTCTTGGTAGAAGAACAGGACGGCAATTCCAACGACGATCAGAAGAACGACGACGGCGGGCAGCAAACGCCGAGCACGCCCGAGGTAAAAACGCTTGAAGTCGATGCGTCCGGATCTGTCGTATTCCTCGAGAATCAACGAGGTGATCAGGAATCCGCTGATCACGAAGAAGACGTCAACGCCGAGAAATCCACCCGGCAGCCAATCGATGCCGGCGTGGTAGAGCAGCACACCGATGATGGCCAGGGCTCGCAGGCCGTCGAGTCCGGGTAGATAGCCCATCTCGCCGGCGCCCCTGCCGCGGTCGAGTTTCCACGGCATGTGGGTATCGACGCGAGGCTGCGTCGATGCTGAGGTCACCGGTTCATGCTAGGTCAGGCAACCGAACTGCGGGTGGATCAGGAGTTGCGAAAGCGGTCCAGTTTGTCGGCGACGGACGCACGTAGCTCGTGATCGGTCACGCCGAGGCCTTCGGCAGGGGACAGGCACAAGACCCCGACCTTGCCCTGGTGCATATTGCGGTGCACCTCGAGCGCAGCCTGGCCGGTCTCTTCTAGGGGTAGCACCTTGGAAAGCGTGGGGTGGATCATCCCCTTGGCGATAAGTCGATTGGCCTCGTGCGCCTCGCGGTAGTTCGCGAAGTGGCTGCCGACGATTCGCTTGAGGTTCATCCACAGGTACCGGTTGTCGTACTCGTGCATGAAGCCGGAGGTGGAGGCGCAGGTGACGATGGTGCCGCCCTTGCGGGTGACGTAGACGCTGGCGCCGAAGGTCTCGCGCCCCGGGTGTTCGAAGACGATGTCTACGTCGTCGCCGCCGGTTAGTTCTCTGATCTTCTTGCCCAGACGTTGCCATTCCTTCGGATCCTGGGTGTTCTCGTCCTTCCAGAATCTGTATCCCTCGGCGGAGCGGTCGATGATGAGTTCCGCACCCATCGACCGCACGACCTCGGCCTTTTGTTCACTCGAGACGACGCAGACCGGAATGGCTCCGCCGTTCAGTGCGTACTGGGTGGCGTAGGAACCCAGTCCGCCGGAAGCACCCCAGATCAGCACGACGTCGCCCTGCTTCATGGCCCCGCCGTTACGCGAGACCAGTTGGCGGTAGGCGGTGGAATTCACCAGACCCGGGCTCGCCGCTTCTTCCCAGGTGAGGTGCTCGGGCTTGGGCAGCAATTGGTTCGCCTTCACTACCGCAAGTTGAGCGAGGCCACCGAAGTTCGTCTCGAAACCCCAGATCCGCTGCTCTGGGTCGAGCATGGTGTCGTCGTGACCGAGCGGTGATTCGAGTTCAACGGAGAGGCAATGCGCAACAACGCGATCACCGGGCTTCCAGGTGTGCACTCCCGGACCCGTGCGCAGCACCACGCCCGCGGCGTCGGAGCCGATCACGTGGTAGTCGAGGTTGTGGCGCTGTGCGTCGGGGTTCGTCCGCGCGTAGCGGTCCAGGAAACCGAAAGTGGAGACGGGTTCGAAGATTGACGACCACACAGTGTTGTAGTTGATGCTCGATGCCATAACGGCGATCAGTGCCTCGCCGGCTGCCAGTTCCGGGGTGGCGACCTGCTCGATGTGGATGGACTCGCGCGGGTCCTTATCGTGTGAAGGACGGCCGGCGAACATCTGTTCGTCGGCTCGATGCAGAGTGGCTGCTCGATACGTGTCCGGAACCGGGATATCCCCGATGTTGGTGTCTTGATCCTCGATCGCGCGCACGATCGAATCGAACTCTCCGGCCATCGTCTGCCTCCCGCTCTTCCATCCCGCTATGACGAGGTTTGAGGCAACGTACCGTGTCCGGGGCGTTCGCTAGCCGGGGATTGGGATGATTCCCGAGGACCACGCCCAGGCGGCACCGGCGGTTCCGACCGCGAGGACGAGCACTAGCCGACGCACCCGCTTGAACAAGAACAAGCCGGCCAGGGCAAGTGCGGCACCGGCAACTGCCCAGGTGATCGGCGAATCGGGTGTCAGCCCGAACGGGAGTTGTTCAGGGATGGTCGACGTGAGTGTGTGGGGAAGCACTCACTGATTGTGGGGCATCGCGGGTCGGGCTCGAGGCTCAGGACTCGGCGTGTTGAACCAACTCGATCAGGACACCCCCGGAGTCCTTGGGGTGGGTGAAGTTGATTCTGGACCCAGCCGTTCCGGTCTTGGGTTCGTCGTACAGCAGTCGGACTCCAGCCGAACGCAGGTGCTCGCAGACGGCGTCGATGTCGGTGACGGTGTAGGCCATCTGCTGGATTCCCGGACCGCTGCGGTCCAAGAACCGCCCGATGGGGGATTCCGGGGTGAGGGGGGCCAAGAGTTGGATCCAGGAGTCGGAATCACCAACGCGCAGCATCGCCTCGCGGACTCCCTGCTCCTGATTGGTCTCCTCGTGCTCGACGGACATGCCGAAGGCCCGTGCATAGAAGTCGACGGCTTCATCGAGGTCTGCCACCGCTATTCCAACGTGATCGATGCGGGCTACTAGGTGGTCCATGGGAACTATGGTGGCACCCGAAGGTTCAGAACACTGAACGCGGCGAAAGGTGCGGGTAGATGAGTCTCAAGGACGGTTCGGTCGTTCTCGGTGGAGCACGAACGCCGATGGGTCGACTCCAGGGAGCCCTCGCATCGCAATCCGCTGCCCAACTCGGCGGCGCTGCCATTGCCGGTGCCATCGAACGCGCCCACATCGACGCCTCAGAGATCGACTATGTGCTCATGGGTCAGGTGCTGCAGGCCGGCGCAGGGCAGAACGCAGCGCGGCAGGCTGCGATCGCCGGTGGCTTGGGAATGGACGTGCCCGCGCTGACCATCAACAAGGTCTGCCTGTCCGGAATCGATGCCATCGCCCTCGCCGATCAGGTGATTCGAGCCGGCGAGTTCGACGCGGTCGTGGCAGGGGGGATGGAATCGATGTCCAACGCACCCCATCTGCTCGTGGGATCGCGGGAGGGCGTGAAGTACGGCGACTGGACGATGATCGACGCCCTCGCTTTCGATGGATTGACCTGCGCCTTCGACGAATGCGCCATGGGTGAAGCCACCGAGCGCTACAACGAGCGTTACTCGCTCACCCGTGACCAACAAGATGAGGTGGCCGCGACGAGTCACCAACGTGCCACGGCCGCCCAGGCTGCGGGGCTGTTCGCCGAGGAGATCGTGGAAGTGACGATTCCTCAGCGCAAGGGCGACCCAATCGTGGTGTCCCAGGACGAGGGCATCCGCGCCGAGACAACGGCCGAGTCGCTCGGTCGGCTCCGAGCGGCCTTCGCCAAGGAGGGCACCATCACAGCGGGCAACGCCTCGCAAATCTCCGATGGAGCCGCCGCGCTCGTCGTGACCTCACGGGCCGAGGCCGAGCGATTGGGTAGGACACCGATCGCCTATCTCGGTTCCCACGGTGTGGTGGCCGGCCCCGATCCTTCACTGCATGAACAGCCCGCGGCCGCGATCGAAGCAGCCTGCGAGAAGGAGGGGATCTCGGTGCGCGATCTCGACCTCGTCGAGATCAACGAGGCGTTCGCCGCGGTTGCGGTGGCGTCGATCAATCGGCTTGGAATCGACGGCGATCGCGTGAACGTCAACGGTGGTGCGATCGCACTCGGACACCCCATCGGGATGTCCGGGGCTCGACTCGTCCTGCATCTCATCTACGAACTGCGTCGCCGCGGCGGCGGCATCGGTGCAGCTGCACTGTGCGGCGGTGGTGGCCAGGGCGACGCGCTCATCGTCGAAGTGCCCGCGGTCGGCTAACGAGCGACAACCGTCAGAGATGACCACCCAGGTCGAACAACTCGTTGCCGGGCTGAGCGC
>CAJXUJ010000057.1 GCA_913061025.1 uncultured Actinomycetes bacterium
CGAAGCCCCAGTTACCGATCTTCTTGCCCTTGAAGTCCGCGGGGGACTCGATGCCCGAATCGGCCCACGCAACCTGCAGCGTGCCCGAACGCTGGAACACCTGAGCGATGTCCACGATGCCGGCGCCCTGCTCTCGCGAAGCCAGTGCCTTGGGAACCCAAGCGATGGCGAAGTCCGAGCCGCCCTGGGCGAGAACGGTCTGCGGAACGATGTCCACGCCGCCTTCCAGGATGGTCACGTCGATGCAGGCATCCTCGTAGAACCCGAGGTCCTTGGCGGCGTAGTAGCCGGCGAACTGGGCCTGGACGAACCACTGCAACTGCAGGCTGGCCGGAGTCAGCTCCGTGCAGCCCTCGTCGCTGGCAGCCTCTTCGGCCTCGGTCTCCTCAGTAGCGGTGTCCTCTGCCGTCTCCTCTGCAGCGGTCTCCTCAGTAGCGGTGTCCTCCGCCGCGGAGTCCTCCGAGCCCGAGTCCGAGCTGCTGCAGGCCGACAGCGCGAGAACGCCGACAGCGGCGAGACTCGCGACTCGAGTCCACCGGCTGCGTGCGATGTTGCGCATGCTTCCTCCTATTTAGTGTCAGGCCGAACGGGTTCTGCCTGTCCAGGGTGTTGTCCATCGTTCAACGGCCAGGACGATCAGGTAGAACACCAGGCCGGTGATGATGGCTGCAACTACATATGCCCACGCTCTTCCGTAGGCGGTATTGGCTGCCGAACTTGCGATTCGGGAGCCAAGTCCTTGTTGGGGTCCACCGAAGTATTCGGCGACCAGGGCCGCGATCACCGCCAGCGGTGCCGCGACCTTCATTCCGGTGAAGAAGAAGGGGATCGCGTTGGGGATACGGAGAACGCGCAGCACGGTCCGCGGCTGGGCGTTCATCGAGCGCATCAACTCCAATTGCACCGGCTGCACCTGAATCAGGCCTCGGGTGACGTTCACAAGCATCGGGAAGAACACGATGATCGCTGTGACGAGCACGCGGGGCGTACGACTCGTGATGCTGAACATGTTGTTCAGAATCGGTGTCAGGGCAATGATGGGCACCGCGGCTAGGCCGGCGGCAAGCGGAGTGATCAAATTGTTAACGACGACGAACCGCTGGGCGAGAAGTGCCATGACGAGTCCGGCAATTGTTCCGAACAAAAGCCCGAGAAAGGCCGTAGTCCCGGTGTAGTACGCCGTCTCCCACATCAGCGCTAGATCGCCGAAGAAGTTCTCGGCGATGAGGGACGGCGCCGGTAGGAGGAAGGGCTCGATCTCCCGGACGACGACGAGCAGTTGCCATGCCCCCAGGAACAACAGGGCGATGAGTACCGGGGGCCAAACGAACTTGAGTCGATCCGCGGTCTGGGAGGACATCAGACTTCGCCCACCTTGGCGCGAGCTCCCGCACCGCCCACATGGCCGCGGAGCGCCTCGCGCACCGCAGTGACGGCGTCGAAGAACTCGTCGGCCTCTCGAGTGTCCTCATCGCGGGCGTCGCCGAGCGGAACCGGGACGATGTCCGTGATGCGGCCGGGTCGCGGCGACATGACCACAACGCGGTCAGAAAGGTAGACGGCCTCGGGGATCGAGTGCGTGACGAAGATGATCGATTTGCCGGTCTCTTTGCGGATGCGCAGGAGTTCGTTCTGCATCCGTTCCCGGGTCATCTCGTCGAGTGCGCCGAAGGGCTCGTCCATGAGAAGGATCGTGGGATCCACGGCCAGGGAGCGGGCAATGGCCACGCGCTGCTGCATACCGCCGGAGAGCTCCCAGGGACGGTGCTCGGCGAAGTCGGCGAGTTGCACCATGTCGAGGAGCTCCATGGCACGGTCCTTGCGCTTGTCCTTGTCCCAGCCCTGGAGTTCGAGGGGTAGCTCGACGTTGCGGCGAACCGTGCGCCACTCGAACAGTGCGGCCTGCTGGAAAGCCATGCCGTACAGCTGCTGCTCGCGCGCCTCATGTGGGGTGTGTCCAGCAACCTTCATCTCGCCGCGCGTGGCCTCGGTGAGATCGGCGATGACGCGGAGCAGCGTGGACTTGCCGCAACCGGATGGCCCGATGAGGGAAATGAACTCCCCGGTGTCAACGGACAGGTTGACGTCTTGCAGCGCGGTGACTTCGTTGGCTTGACCCTCGTTGAAGACCTTCCACACCCCGGTGGCCTCGACCGCGAGATTGCTGGTGGTGATGGTCATGCGTTCTTCTCCTTGGGCAGATTGCGCGTCAAATAGACGTCGAGGGCGGTGACTAGGGCAGCCACCAAAAGGCCGAGGGCGATGGCACCGAACACCGCGACGTAGACCTTGGCCGGTTGCGAGGTGATCTGCCGTGCGTACTCGATCAAGAGGCGACCGATGCCGCCGCGCACCCCCGTGGAGATCTCTGCAACCACGGTGCCGACGACGGCGGCGGCTGCAGAAACCTTGAGCGCGGGGACCAAGTAGGGAATCGAGGAGGGAAACCGCAACTTCCGCGTGGTCTGTCCCGGGCTCGCTGCGTACGAACGCATCAATTCCAGTGACGTCGGACTTGGCGCCTGGAGTCCGCGAAGAGCCCCGACGGACAAAGGGAAGAAGGCCAGATACGCCGCAATGAACATCACCGAGTACGTGGTGGTCCATTTGACCGGACCGATCTCGATTCGATTGCCAATGCCGACGATCAATGGAGCCAGCGCGATCAGCGGCACCGTCTGCGAAGCGATCACGAACGGAAGAAGTCCACGCTCGGCGAACAGGAAGCGCTGCATGATGACTGCGAGGAGCAGACCCACGGCAACACCGATGATGAAACCTCCGACGGCCAGCATGAGAGATCGCAGTGCTGCAGAAATCACCGCATCGAGCACCGTGTTCTCCGAGCCGCGAACCTCCGGCTCTCCCATGGCGGCCACCATGGTCCAGACATGCGGCATGGTCATATCGGACGTGTTGAAGGGCATCGGAATGTAATTCCCTAGCCACTTGACCAACTCCCACATGATGACGACGAGGCCCACCCCGGCAAGGGCCCATAGCAATGAGATGCCGCCGTTCTTCATGCGACGAGCCATGCCGCTCGAACGAGACGCGCCCGAGGGCGCTGGTCGCTCGATGGTTGCAGCGTTGCTCACCTGTGTTTCCCTCCGGTGTCGTCGCGGTTTCGGTTCGTGGACGAAGTCTCGACTACGTCAGGACTTCGCGAGGACCGTTTCCTGAATCGCCGGGATGACCTTCTCGCCGTACTGGGCGAGGGTGTGGTCCTTGTTGTCGTGCTGCAGGTAGACCGCGAACTGATCCACGCCGAGAGCCTTGAGTTCCTCGAGCCGCCGCACGTGATCCTCGGGAGTACCGATGATGCAGAAGCGATCGACGATCTCATCCGGCACGAAATCGGCGTGGGTGTTGCCGGCCTGTCCGTGCTGGTTGTAGTCGTAGCCCTTGCGGTTCTTGATGTAGTCCGTCAAGGCCTGGGGGACAGCGCCGGAATCGCCGTACCGTTCGACGATGTCCGCCACGTGGTTGCCGACCATGCCGCCGAACCAACGAAGCTGATCGCGCGCGTGCGCGTTCTGCTCCTCGGAGCCGTCGGTGATGTACGCCGGAGCTGCGACGCAGTTGTAGACCGAGTCGGCCTCGCGGCCAGCGGCAACCGCGGCCTCACGGACCGAGCCGATCGTCCACTCGGCGATCGACGGATCCGCGAGCTGCAGGATGAAGCCGTCGCCCACCTCACCGGTGAGAGCGAGCACCTTCGGTCCGTAGGCGGCGACCCAGACCTCACAACGCGAGTCCCCGGCCCACGGCAGCCGCAGCGTCGAGTCCTTGTAGTCGATTGCCTCGCCGTTGACCAGGCCCTTGATGTCGACAACAGCCTGACGCAACTCCGCGACGGTGACCGGCTTGCCGTTGGTCACCCGGACGGCGGAGTCGCCGCGACCGATGCCGATAACCGTGCGGTTTCCGTACATCTCGTTCAGGGTGGCGAATACCGACGCGGTGACCGTGATGTCGCGGGTGGCGGGGTTGGTCACCATCGGACCGATCTTGATCTTGCGCGTCTCGTCCAAGATCTTGCTGTAGAGCACATACGGCTCCTCCCACAGGATGTGGGAGTCAAAGGTCCAGACGTAGTCGAATCCGTAGGTCTCAGCACGACGGGCGAGGTCGATGACGCGGGCCGCCGGGGGAGTGCACTGAAGAACAACGCCGATATCCATATTTGCTCCTACTCTCGGGGTGAAGGTATGTGTCGTTTAGCGGGTTTGCGGGAAACCGAGGTCCACCGACGACGTAGCCGGATCCGGCCACCGTGAGGTGACGGTCTTGGTCCGGGTGTAGAAGTCGATGCCCGCTGGGCCGTACATGTTGGCGTCGCCGAACAGCGATGCCTTCCATCCCCCGAAGCTGTAGTAGGCAACCGGAACCGGGATCGGCACGTTGATGCCGACCATGCCTACCTGGATGTCGAACTGGAACTGGCGTGCCGCGCCGCCATCTCGGGTGAAAATGGCAGTGCCGTTGCCGTACTGGTGATCGTTGATCAACTTCACGGCTTCCTCGTAGGTGTCCACTCGGGTTACCGAGAGCACCGGTCCGAAGATTTCGTCGTCGTAGGCCTTCATGCCCGGCTTGACGTTGTCGATCAAGGACGGTGCGAGGAAGAAGCCGTCCTTGGGTAGATCGTTCTCGCGCCCGTCGACCACAACGGTGGCACCCTCGCCAGGCGCCCCCTCGATGTAGGAAGCGACCTTGTCGCGGTGCTCGCGGGTGATCAGCGGACCCATCTCGGCATCGGGATCGGTACCGGGACCGACCTTCAACTTCGGCAGTCGTGCGGAGATGGCATCGACCAGCTTGTCGCCAGCGTCGCCGACGGCAACGACGACGGAGATCGCCATGCAGCGCTCGCCGGCCGAGCCGTACCCGGCGCTCACGGCAGCGTCGGCAGCCATGTCGATATCGGCATCGGGCAGCACGATCATGTGGTTCTTCGCACCGCCGAGGGCCTGAACCCGCTTTCCGTTGGCCGTTCCGGTCGAGTAGATGTACTTCGCGATGGGGGTGGATCCGACGAAAGACACAGCCGAGATATCCGGGTGCTCAAGAATCCGGTCCACGGCCACCTTGTCGCCCTGGACGATGTTGAAAACGCCGTCGGGAAGTCCGGCCTGCTTCAGCAAATCCGCGACGAACAGCGAGACTGACGGGTCCTTCTCGCTCGGCTTGAGGATGAAGGTGTTGCCCGTGGCGATGGCGTTGGCGAACATCCACATCGGCACCATTGCCGGGAAGTTGAACGGCGTGATGCCGGCCACCACTCCCAGTGGCTGCCGGATCGAGTACACGTCGATACCGGTCGAGGCCTGCTCGGAGAAGCTGCCCTTCATCAACTGCGGAATGCCGCACGCGAACTCGATGTTCTCGATGCCGCGCGCGAGCTCACCTGCCGCATCGCTGGGGACCTTGCCGTGCTCGATGGATACGAGCTCGGCGATTTTGTCGCGGTTCTGCACCACGAGCTCGTGGAAACGGAACATCACCTCGGCGCGCTTGGACAGCGATGCCGAACGCCATGTGGTGAAGGCTTCCTTGGCAGCGGCAACGGCCGCATCCACCTCGGAAACACTGGCCAGGCCGACCTGCGCCTGCTGTTCGCCGGTCGCGGGGTTATAGACCGGGCCGAAATTGCCGGAGGTGGATGACACCTCGGCGTTATTGATCCAGTGATTGATGGTGCGCAACGTATTTCTCCCGTTTCTTGAGGGTGGTGGGGGTGTGCCTAGATGAGGTACTGGTTCATGCCGCGCTTGAGGAACTGGCCGTGGCCCTTGTTACCCAGGTACTCGTCTTTGTCGATGACGACCTTGCCGCGCGACAGGACGGTATCGACGTGACCGTCAATATCGAAGCCCTCCCAGGCTGCATGGTCCATGTTCATGTGGTGCTTCTTGTGGTAGCCGATCTCGGTACGGCCCGCGGGGTCGTAGATGACCACGTCTGCGTCCGAGCCTGGGGCGATGATGCCCTTGCGCGGGTAGAGCCCGAACATCCGAGCGGGTGTGGTGGCGGTGATCTCCACCCAGCGCTCGAGGGTGATCTCGCCATCGACGACGCCCTGGAAGATCAGATCCATCCGGTGCTCGACGGAGCCGATGCCGTTCGGGATCTTCGAGAAGTCACCCAGGCCAAGCTCCTTCTGCTCCTTCATGCAGAACGGGCAGTGGTCGGTGGAGACGATGGAGAGATCGTTGGTGCGTAGGTAGCGCCAGAGCTCTTGCTGATGCTCTTCTTCCTTGGACCGTAGCGGTGTTGAGCACACCCACTTCGCGCCCTCGAAACCCGGCTGGGAGAGATGGTCTTCCAGTGACAGGTAGAGGTACTGCGGGCAGGTCTCACCGAAGACGTTCCACGCATCATCGCGCGCGTCCTGCAGGACTTTCACGGCCTGCTTGGCGGACATGTGCACGATGTACAGCGGTGTGCCGGTCATCTTCGCCAGCATGATCGCGCGGTTGGTTGCTTCGGCCTCGGTCTCCCACGGGCGGGTAAGCCCGTGGTACTTCGGGTCGGTATTGCCGGCCGCGAGAGCCTGCTGCACCAAGACGTCGATCGCGATGCCGTTCTCGGCGTGCATCATGATCGTCGCGCCGTTGTTCGCCGCGGTCTGCATGGCCCGGAGCACCTGGCCGTCGTCGCTGTAGAAGACGCCCGGGTAGGCCATGAAGAGCTTGAAACTCGTGATGCCTTCATTGACGAGTTCGTCCATTGCCTTGAGGGAATCGTCGTCGACGCCACCGATGATCTGGTGGAAGCCGTAGTCGATCGCGCACTCACCATCGGCCTTCGCGTGCCAGGCTGCGAGCGAATCCTGCACTCGCTCGCCCTGCTTTTGCACCGCGAAGTCGATGATGGTGGTGGTGCCGCCCCAGGCTGCCGCGCGGGTGCCCGTCTCGAAGGTGTCCGAGGCGAAAGTGCCACCGAACGGCAACTCCATGTGGGTGTGGACGTCGACGCCACCGGGGATGACGTACTTGCCCTGTGCGTCGAAGACCTGATCGGCGTTCGCCTCGAGGTTGGCTCCTAGCGAGGTGTCTCCCGGGGCGATGACCGCGGCGATGGTCTCGCCGTCGATCAGGACGTCGGCCTGGTAGCTACCGGTCGCCGAGACGACGGTGCCGTTCTTGATCAAGATCGTCATGGTTCCTCCTCCTAGGTGAAGCGTGCCTACCGGAAACTATGGCCGAACGAGGTCGTCGTAAGCATCCGGACGACGATCACGGTAGAACGCCCAGCGGTTGCGCACGGTGGTAATCAGTTCCAAATCCAGATCTCGGACGATCAGTTCAGACTTGTAGGGGTCACCCTTGTCGCCGACGTAGTTGCCCTCGGGGTCCACGAAGTAGGACTGGCCGTAGAAGTCGTCGTCACCGAGTGGCTCGATGCCCACGCGGTTGATGGCACCGACGTAATACTCGTTGGCGACCGCGGCGGCGGGCTGCTCGATGCTCCACAGGTACTGGGAGAGCCCGCGGGAGGTGGCGGAGGGGTTGAACACGATCTGCGCGCCGTTGAGGCCAAGTGCGCGCCAGCCCTCGGGGAAGTGGCGGTCGTAGCAGATGTAGACGCCGACCTTGCCCACGGCGGTGTCGAAGACGGGGTAGCCGCCGTTGCCGGGACGGAAGTAGAACTTCTCCCAGAAGCCGTTCACGTGCGGGATGTGCTGCTTGCGGTA
>CAJXUJ010000058.1 GCA_913061025.1 uncultured Actinomycetes bacterium
CGAGCCGTCAACCGACGACGCCACGACCGGCATCGGTAGTTCGGTGACACCGGTCGGCCCGACCTGGATCTGGGTTCCCATCTGATCGCAGACTCCACAGTCGAAGCAGGGAGTCCAGCGGCAGTCGTCGACCGCGATCTCGTCGAGTGCGTCCTGCCAGTCGTCCCAGAGCCAATCGCTGTCCAAACCGGAGTCCAGGTGATCCCACGGGAGCACCTCGGTGCGATCGCGCTCTCGAATGGTGAACCAGTCGACGTCTACCGGCTCATCCGCCAGTGCACGCTCGGCGCATTCCATCCAGCGATCGAAGGAGAAGTGCTCGCTCCATCCGTCGAACCGGGCACCATCGCGCCACGCCGTTTCGATGACACGGCCGACTCGACGATCACCTCGGGACAGCAAGCCCTCGACGATCCCGGGCTTGCCGTCGTGGTAGCGCAAGCCAATGGCCTTCCCGTACTCCCGATCGGACCGAATCGCCTCACGGAGTTTCGCCAAACGTGCGTCGGTGCTCTCGTGGTCCAGCTGCGCCGCCCACTGGAAAGGGGTGTGTGGCTTGGGGACGAACCCGCCGATGCTCACCGTGCACTTGATGTCGCGGCGCCCGGACGCTTCCCGGCCCGCCTTGATGACTTCCTTGGCCATGGTGGCGATCTGGAGGACGTCGTCGTCGGTCTCGGTCGGCAACCCGCACATGAAGTACAACTTCACGTGCCGCCATCCGGCCGCGTAAGCGGTGGTGACCGTGCGGATCAAGTCCTCTTCGGTGACCTGCTTGTTGATCACCTTGCGCATCCGCTCGCTTCCACCCTCGGGTGCGAACGTGAGACCGCTGCGACGGCCATTGCGCGATAACTCGTTAGCGAGATCGACGTTGAATGCATCGACCCGGGTGCTGGGTAGGGACAGCGAGGTTTGCGAGTCCTCGTAGCGATCCGCCAGGTTGCGTGCGATGTCCGCGATCTCCGAATGGTCAGCGCTCGAGAGCGACAGCAGTCCGACCTCCTCGAAGCCGGTGGCCTGCAGACCGCGCTCGACGATCTCCGCAACACCGGTGATCGAACGTTCACGCACCGGACGAGTGATCATTCCGGCTTGGCAGAAACGGCAGCCACGAGTGCAGCCACGGAAGATCTCGACGCTCATGCGCTCGTGCACCGTCTCCGCTAGCGGCACCAGGGGCTGCTTGGGGTAGGACCATTCGTCCAGGTCCATCAACGTGTGCTTGCTGACGCGCCACGGGACATCCGGACGCTTGGGTGCCACGCGCTGGATTCGGCCATCCGAAAGGTACGAGACGTCGTACAGCTGCGGGACGTAAACCGATCCGGTCCGCGCCAAGCGCAGGAGTAGTTCCTGCCGACCGCCCGGACGACCCTCGTCCTTCCAGGCCGAAATAACGTTGGTGATGAGCAAAACCGCCTCTTCTCCGTCACCGAGCACCGCGGCGTCCAGGAAGTCGGCAATAGGTTCGGGGTTGAACGCGGCGTGACCACCGGCGATCACCAGGGGTTCATCACCGAGTCGATCCTCCGCGCGCACCGGTATTCCGGCGAGGTCCAACGCGTTGAGCATGTTCGTATATCCGAGTTCCGTGGCGAAGGAAAGCCCCAGGACGTCGAAGTCCCCGACAGCACGGTGACCGTCGACCGTGAACTGCGGAACATGCGCCTCGCGCATCAGAGCTTCGAGATCGGGCCACACCGCGTACGTGCGCTCAGCGAGCACGCCGTCTTGCTCGTTGAGAACTTCGTAAAGGATCTGCACACCCTGATTCGGTGCACCCACCTCATAGGCATCCGGATACATCAACGCCCAGCGGACGTTGGTGTCTCCCCACTCCTTCAGCACGGAGTTCACTTCGCCACCGACGTACTGGATCGGCTTGGTGACGTGAGCCAGAAGCGGCTCGAGTCGATCGAAGTGGCTGGCACCCGCATCGCGACCAGCGCGTAGGCGGGTCCGGGTGTCTTGGCTTTCGGCAACCGGCGTACTCATGCTTTCCAGAGTACCGACTTTCTAGAGTGCGAGTGCCTGCCGCTCAGACTTGAGAGCGCAAGACCGCGAGGGAATGCAGTCGCACCGTCTGCAACAGCCCGAGCGCGATCCACGTCGCCATCATCGATGTGCCTCCCGCGGAGACGAACGGCAGTGGAATACCAGTGATGGGCATGATGCCGAGGGTCATGCCGACGTTCTCGAACATCTGGAACGCCAACCAGGCCGCGACGCCGGTGGCGACCAACCGCCCGTAGAGATCGTCGGCCTTCCAGGCAATCCAGATCGCACGCCACAGGATCACTGCCAGGAGCAACAGCAGCAGGGTCGAGCCGATGAATCCGAGTTCCTCACCCGCCACGGTGAAAACGAAGTCGCTCTCGTTAACCGGAACGAAGTTGCCCTGGGTCTGCGGCCCTTCGAACAGCCCATACCCGTCGAGCCCGCCACCGCCGATGGCGATTCGTGCTTGGTTGGCGTTGTAAGCGCTCGCACTGACATCTTCGTCTGGATTGATGAACGACGTCAGCCTGTCTACCTGGTACTCCTGCAGCAGACCGAACTGAATGGCGGCCAGAACGCCAAGAACCGCTCCCCCGATGAGTCCCACCAACCAACGCGTCCGGACACCGGCGACGGCGATGATCGACAGCGAGACTGCCGCGAGGATCAGGACGGTTCCGGTGTCGTTTTGGACCAGAATGATCGCGGTCGGAATCGCAGCCACGAGCAGTGCGAGCAGCACGTCTTGGGCTGATGGTTCGTCCTCCCGATCGCGCCGTTCGGACAGGAGCGCAGCCATCATCAAAATGACGGACACCTTGGCGAACTCCGAGGGCTGGATCGTTAGGCCGAGTGGCACATCGATCCACGCCCTGGCGCCTGCGATCGTGACACCAAGGCCCGGAACGAACGGCACGAGAAGCAACACCATCGACGCGATGTAGACCACCGGCGTATACGCCCGGAGCCACCGGTAGTTGATTCGTGAGGCGATGATGCCGAGCACCAGAGCCACCCCGAGGTTGATGAGGTGCCTCTTCAGATACGACTGTGGATCGCTCTCCGAGGCAAGGTCCGCCCGGCTCGCCGACCACACGAGGACGGAACCCATGAGCGAGGCGCCAAGTGCCGCGATGATCAGGATCCAGTCGAGGTCCCGCCAGTAGCCACCGCCCCGGTCCCGGGACGGCGCCATCACGGCATCGGATGACTTGGTGGGGAACATGCTGGCCATCTGCTAGCCGCCTCCCTCGTCACCACGTGCAGTGATCGTCTCCCGCGCTTCCGGCAGACCCGAATCTTTGCCGAGCGGGATCACCGGCGTGCCATCGTCTCTAATGACCGGTAGGTCTCGGCTCGGTTTCCCATCGACCAGCACGCTACGGCGTGGATCAACGTCGCTGCCCTTGACGCCGAAAAGCGCCTCGTAGATCTTCCGGACACTCGGACCCGAGGTCTTCGAGCCGGTGCCGCCTTGGGTGACCATCATGACCACCGCGTACTGCGGATCATCAGCCGGCGCATAGGACGCGAACCACGAGGTGGAGACCTTGTCGCCGGTCACCTGGGCCGAACCGGTCTTGGATGCAACCGGGATCTGGTTCAACGGGAAGCCGGCGAACGGGGAACGGCCAGAGCCATCGGTAGTAACTCCCGGCAAGGTGCGCTGCAGGAATCGGATCGACTGCTTGGCCCGAGAGCCGGTTATCTCATTGGCGACGATCGGTGGGATCTCCTTCACCACTTCCCCGTCGGCCGACATGATTGCTTTCACCATGCGGGGCTCGTAGAGCGTGCCGCCGTTGGCGATCGCCGAGTAGACCATCGCCATCTGCAGTGGAGTGACCGCGGTATCTCCCTGGCCGATGGACGCGTTCAGCGCGTCACCCTCACGCCATCGGAAACCGTCCGCACAGTTTTCTTGGTCGAGGGCGGTGAAGTAGTCCGCGAGTTCGGGGTCGGTCTTTCGGGTCTCCGGGTAACCCTCGACCGCGTTCTTACACCAGGTGTCTCGCTTGAGTTCCCAGTTCTCGGCCTTGAAGTCGCGGCTGGCAATACGTCCGACGGATTCCACGGGAAGGTCGATGCCCGTGGCTTCGCCGAGGCCGAGCTGCCGTGCAGCCTCGGCTATGGGATCGGCGGCTTCGCGACCGGCGTCGTCTCCCCCGGCCCGCTCCCACATCTTGTCCGCGATGCCGTAGAAGACGGTGTTGCAGGAAACCTCGAGCGCCCGGGCGAGTGAGATGTCACCGTAGGCGGCCGACTCATAGTTGCGGAACACCTGCGTACCGAGTTTGACGCGACTCGGGCAGTCGTAACTTCCGTTGAGATTGAAGCCTTCCTTACCCGCCGCGATGGTGCTGATCACCTTGTACGTCGATCCCGGAGCGAACAAACCTTGCGTGGCGTTGGATGCCAGGGAACCAGATTCCATGAGTTTGTCGAACTGCTTCTGCGTGACGCCACCCACCCAGATCGACGGATCGTAGGTCGGATAACTGGCCATGGCGAGGATGCGGCCGGTCTTGACGTCGACCACTACCGCAGCACCCGAATCACCCGGGTAGCCCTGTCGCTGCGCGCGTTGAACGGCGGCAACCAGTTGCTCTTCGACGACGGACTGCAGGTGGGCATCCAGACTCGACACCAGATAGTCACCCGGCTCGGGTGCGAACTCTTCGAGCGTCCCGGTAACACGACCCGCGGTGTCGACAGCAAGAGTGGTCACGCCCGGCTTGCCGCGGATTTCTTCGTCGTAGTACGCCTCGAGACCAGATCGGCCGACCACGTCCGTTCGGCGAAGACGGTCGAACGCGGTGGTCGGTCCCTGCTCTTCGAGTTGAGTTTCGGTCACCGGACCGAGGTAGCCGAGAAGATGCGCGGCATTAACGTCGAACGGTGCGGGGTACTCGCGGATCGCGTCGAGCCGCGCGTCGACGCCCGGGTAGCGCTGTCCCTGTTCCATGATCGACAGCGCGATCTGTGGGTCAACGTCCTGGGCGATGGGGACGGGTTGGTACGGCGAGCCGTTCCAGCACACCGGTGGGGGCTTGGCGCCCTCGGTTCCGCACGGCTTGAGCCGATCGGCGATTCCTTCGGCCGGAATGTCCAAGATTCCACCAAGGCGCTCGATGACGGCGTCGGCGCCCTCGGGTGCTCGTTCGAGTTCGAGTTTGTCCACCGTGATGACCAGCGAGGTCCGGTTCGACACCAAAGGACGACCCGCTTGGTCCAAGATCAACCCCCGTACCGCGGGCTCCACCACCTCACGAACGGTGTTGTTCACCGCCGCGACCTTGTATTCCTCGCCGGTGAGCACCTGGAGGTAGAACAATCGGCCAAGCAGGGTGAGAACCAGGGAGACCATGAGCGCCCCGAGGACGAACAGCCGAAGGTTGGACCTTTGGCTCATGAACACCTCCCGTCGGCGCGTCACCTTCCCTGTGGGCCCCGGGGGTCGGACGGCCCAGGGCTGCGTGTTGTTCCCCTAGTCCAAGAACGCCTCGGGCACGAGCCTGCGCGAAAGCGCCCCCACCAGGGGAATCATCACTCTTCCGAGGATAAGCCCGTAGAGCACTGTGGTCAGGGTCACACCCGGCACCACCGTCCAGATGATCCTCTCGCTGCCGAGGATCGCGCTCAGCAGCGCGGTTCCCAGGGTCGCCGCACCACAGGCGGCTCCAGCGATGAGCGACAGCGTCCAGACCGAGGAGTCCTCCCGGTCCACCGCCACCCCCACGGCCAGGCCGACGGCGATCAGCACTATCGATGCAAGGCCCAGGATCGAATCCGACGGCGTCGCAACGTCAAGCAGGGCGCCACCGAGGAATCCGGTGAGCGCGCCGGCAGCGGGTCCGAGAGCAAGAGCGACGGCCACGACGGTGACAACCACAAGATCAGGGGTGGCACCGGGGAGACCTAGCCGGCTCAGGACTGTGGTCTGCAGGACGACGGCGGCGAGCAACAGCGAACCGATCACCACGATCTGGCGGAACAGCACCGGCTACTCCCCGTTCACGGTGGTCTCAGCACCGTCGTCCACGGGCTGGTCGACGGGCTGATCGGCGGGCTGATCAGTCGGTTCATCCGCGGGTTGATCAGCGTTTTCGCCGGGTGCGCTGTCAGCTGCTTCATCAGCGGGTTGCGCATCGGCTGTCTGGTCACTGCCCTCAGCACCCTCCCGCGGCGGCAGCACCGAGTCGCGCGGATCCTCACGAGGCGGCCGCACAATCACTCCGACCACACTCAGCTGCGAAACATCGACGAACGGGCGAACCGTTGCAACGCGCGCCAACTGTCCGGCGGTGCCGGTGATGTCGACGACCTCACCGATCGGGATACCCGGGGCGTACGGGCGACCACCTCGGGAACCGAAAGTCACGAGAGCATCGCCGATCACCAACTCGGCCAGCGGATCAAGCAACTGGAAGTCGAGGGAATCTTGTCGACCCGTGCCCGAGACGATGCCGATCTCTTCGGTGGTTGCCACGCGACCACCCACCGCCGACGACGCATCCACAAGGAGGACAACGGTCGAGGTTGTCGGGTTCACTTTGAGGACCCGCCCGACCAGACCCTCTCCATTGATGACGGTCATGTCTTTCTCGATGCCGTCGAGAGAGCCGGCATCGATGCCGACCGTCCACGCGAAGTCCTGCGCCGGTCCGACGCTGATGACTTCTGCTGGCGTGACGCGGTAGCGACCGACGGAAGCGACCCGCAGGAGATCATCGAGGGCCCGCGCGCGGGCACGATCGGAGAGTGTGGAGCGCAGTTCCTCGGTGAGCCGTGCGTTCTCTGCTTCGAGTTCGGCAATCTGCGCGGACTGGTTGCGCCAGGTGGAGACAGAGCCACCGATGTTCGTAAAAGGAGATGCGACGGTGCTCGCACCCTCTTGGATCGCACCGATAACGGCCGAAACGGCCGCACGCGCGCTGGAGAGGGGACCTTCACCGCCACGCAAGTCCAAGATCACGAATGTCAGTGACGCGACGATCAACGTCGCGAGCACGATTCGGATCCTGCGTGAGGGCATGTGGTCGATCTACCTCGCCTCGTGCGATCAGCTACGCCGCCCCATGCGGCTCGGTGGAGACTACCGTCGGGGCTCGGAGACGAGGACCTGTTGAAGCGCCTCGAATTCCTCCACGCACTTACCCGAGCCGAGTGCAACACACTCCAGCGGACGCTCGGCGACGATGATCGGCATTCCCGTTTCGTGCCGCAACCGCTCGTCCAGACCCTTGAGCAATGCACCGCCGCCGGTTAGGACGATGCCTCGATCCATGATGTCTCCGGACAGTTCCGGCGGCGTTCGGTCCAGCGTTGCCTTCACGGCGTCGACGATCGCGTTCACCGGCTCGTCCATGGCGCGCCGGATTTCCTCCGACGACACCACGATCGTGCGCGGAAGGCCGGTGACGAGGTCGCGGCCGCGAATCTCAGCGTGCGGCTCATCGGGCAACGGGAACGCCGAACCGATGGCGACCTTGATCTCCTCGGCCGTGCGCTCGCCGAGCATCAGCGAGTACTCCTTCTTGATGTACTGAATGATCGAGTTATCCAGTTCGTCACCGCCGACGCGAACCGACAGGCTCGTCACGATGCCACCGAGTGAGATGACGGCGA
>CAJXUJ010000059.1 GCA_913061025.1 uncultured Actinomycetes bacterium
TTGTCGACACCGCCGGCGGTGGCAGCGGCTGCGGCTATCGCATTGAGGATGCAGATCCGGGCGCACTCATGAGCAGTGGCCTCGTCTACGTCGCTTCCCACCTTGCCAGTCGCGATCAACTCTCCGCCAACAAGAGGTAACTGGCCCGACGTGAACACATACGAGCCGCTGCGAGTGGCCGGCACATAGGACGCCAACGGCGCCGCAACCTCGGGAAGTTCGATTCCCAACTCCGCCAAACGTGAACTCACCGACATTGGTTCATCACCCCTCTATTGGTCGCTTCAAATAGGCCACCATGTTCTCGGCATTCGGCCCGGGGACCACCTGCACGAGTTCCCATCCGTCCTGTCCCCAGGTATCGAGGATTTGCTTGGTGGCGTGGATGAGGAGCGGAACTGTCGAGTATTCCCATTTCGTCATGGACGTCAGGGTAGACCCTGAACCGGGCATTGCACCGTGACGTCGCAATAGGGTGGAGTGATGACCGAAGCCCTGTGGCCAGGAGTTGCACTCCACGTTGTCTCCGGCAAGGGGGGCACGGGCAAGACCACCGTCGCAGCGGCACTCGCGATGGCTCTGGCTCGCGACGGCGGCCGCACACTCTTAATGGAAGTCGAAGGTCGTCAGGGCATAGCTCAAGTCTTTGACGTCCCACCACTTCCCTACGAGGAACGCCAGGTTGCCGTCGCACCCGGTGGGGGTGAGGTGTGGGCTCTGGCCGTGGATCCCGAGGACGCCCTCTTGGATTACCTGGAGATCTTCTACAACCTCCGCAGGGCCGGTTCAGCGTTGCGACGTATGGGAGCCGTGGACTTCGCCACGACTATCGCGCCCGGTCTACGCGACGTTTTGCTGACCGGAAAGGCATGCGAGGTAGTCCGACGAGCAGAGAAGCAGGAGCCCAACGCATACGACGCTGTCGTCTTGGACGCTCCACCGACGGGCCGGATCGCCCGATTCCTGAATGTCAACAGCGAGGTCTCGGGGCTGGCGAAGGTCGGCCCTATCCGCAACCACGCCGATCTCGTCATGAGTGTCATCGCGTCACCGCGAACCGCTGTTCACCTGGTGACCCTTCTCGAGGAAATGCCCATTCAGGAGACGATCGACGGAGTAGAGGAACTCCGCGAAGCCAACCTCCCGGTTGGCGGTGTGATCGTGAACATGACCCGCCCACCCCTTCTCACCCACGACGAGATGAACATGGCCACGACAGCATCTCTCCCGGTGAAGCAGATTGAAGAGGCCCTCGTCAAAGCTGGACTCACCAGCGAGGTTCCCGCGATCACTCAGACTCTGATTCGAGAAGGCCTCGACCATTCCCAACGCGTCCAACTTGAGGAACGCGAACTCGAGCGTCTGAACGAACTGGATCTGCCCGTCCTGCAACTCCCCTACCTCACCGGGGGAATTGATCTCAGCAGCCTTTACGAGCTCGCGGGCGCTCTCAGCGAGCAGGGAGCGCGCTGATGGAGCCGGCATCACTGCACGTTGACGACATCATCGACGACTCCTCAATTTCCATCATTGTGTGTACGGGCGCGGGTGGTGTCGGCAAGACGACAACTGCCGCAGCACTCGCTCTGCGGGCCGCCGAGCGGGGCCGGAACGTCTGCGTCCTGACGATCGATCCTGCACGCCGTCTCGCGCAGGCAATGGGGTTGACGGAGTTAGACAACACTCCCCGCGAAGTGGTCGTCGAAAACGGTTCCGGGTCTTTGCACGCGATGATGCTGGACATGAAGCGCACCTTCGATGAAGTGGTCGAAGCACATGCGGACCCCGATCGGGCGGCGCAGATTCTCGAGAATCCGTTCTACCAAGCGCTGTCGTCGTCGTTCGCGGGTACGCAGGAATACATGGCGATGGAGAAGCTTGGTCAATTGCACGCCCAGGAAGACGCCCCGTGGGATTTGATCATCGTCGACACTCCCCCGTCGCGCAGCGCGCTGGATTTTCTCGACGCTCCGGCGCGTCTCGGCTCGTTCCTCGATGGACGATTCATCCGCATCCTCACCGCGCCTGCTCGCGGTGCTGGCCGAGGCTTAGGACGGCTTGCGGCCGCCGGCTTCGGAATCTTCACCGGGGTCCTTGGCAAGATCCTCGGAGCCCAGGTGCTGGCGGATGTCGGAACGTTCGTCGCGGCTATCGACACGACCTTCGGTGGTTTTCGGGAAAGGGCTGACAAGACCTTCGCTCTTCTTCAAGAGGACAACACGCGCTTCCTGGTGATCGCTGCACCGGAGCCGGATGCGATGCGCGAGGCCTCGTATTTCGTGGACCGATTGAGGTCAGAAAATATGCCGCTCGGTGGTCTGATCGTGAACCGAGTCCAATCTGTCGATCGGGAATTGATGTCCGCAGAGACAGCGGCCGCCGCAGCTCAGCGGTTGGCGACTGGAACGGATCCAGAACCCCTGACGGCTCGCCTACTCCGCCTCCACGCTGACCGTCTTCGCATTCGAGAGCGGCAGCATCACGTGACCGAGAGCTTCACCGGTGCGCATCCGGGGGTTCCCATCGCACAAGTACCAGCGCTCGCCGAGGACGTCCATGACCTCGACGGACTCGAGCAGGTCGGTGAGCTACTAGCGCTTGGTAGACCCGTCTAGGGCGCTGCTCTCAAGAAGCGCGGGTGGGCGCGAAGATGTCGCGCCGCTCGTACTCGGTCTGCGCGGTCTCCAGGAGGTTTCGCCAGGACGTCACGTGCGGACGACGACGCAGGAGCGCACGGCGCTCCCGCTCGGTCATTCCACCCCAGACCCCGAACTCGACCCTGTTGTCCAGAGCGTCAGCGAGGCACTCGGTGCGGACGTCGCACCCCATGCAGATCGCCTTGGCCCGGTTCTGGGCTGCACCCTGAACGAAGAGCGCATCGGGGTCGGTTGTGCGGCATGCCGCTTGCGCGGCCCAGTCGGTGTCCAACGACACTTGGGTTCCTCCTACGACTCGATCTGGGCTTGCCCTGCAGTGGCGCAGAAAGTACGCCCCCTGTACCCCTCCTGCTAGGCTCGAAATAACTATTTATAATTAGTTGATAATAACTAGGCAATGGTTCCGACGGGATTCTTTGGGGGAACTTGCCTTCATCCCAGCTAACGACGACGTCTACCCCACCCGTCTGAGACACAACTGCGACACAAACATCCACTTATTGCACTAGGTCTGGCGCGTTACGGACGGCGCCCGCCTGAACCCTGCGCCTATGTTTGTTCGCTTTGTCCAGACCTTCCCGGAAGCGTCACACCGGTAACCGGAACCTTCACGCTTACCCTGGACGTCCCATGAACGTGCCCGATGACGAACCCCGCCGTATCTCCCCCCTGGGGGCGGTCGGCCGTCTCGTGGGCTTCGGGGTCGGATCGGTCATCGCTGGTGTGATCGTCGGTCTCATGCTGCTGCCGTTCGCCGGCGCCGCCGGTGTGGTCACCCGAGACGTCATCTCAGACTTCGAATCATTGCCGGTCTCGCTCAGTACACCGCCGTTGCCCGAGCGATCAGTGATCCTCGCTTCCGATGGATCCCTGCTGGCGACCCTCTACTACCAAAACCGCGTGGAAATCCCGCTCGAGAGCATCGCTCCGGTGATGCGCCAGGCGATCATCGCCATCGAGGATGCCCGCTTCCTCGATCACAACGGTGTCGACGCCCGAGGGGTCGTGCGCGCGCTGGCTCGTAACACCACCGCAGGTGGGATCGAGCAGGGCTCGTCGACGCTGACGATGCAGTACATCAAGAACGTTCTGGTCAATCAGGCAACGTCGGCCGACGATCTCGAAGCCGCCCGCGGCGACAGCTTCACCCGCAAGATCCGCGAGGCGCGCCTTGCACTGGCCCTCGAGAAGCGATTTAGCAAGAGCGAGATCCTCGCCAGATACCTCAACATCGCGTACTTCGGCTCCGGCGCCTACGGAGTCGAAGCTGCCTCGCGTCGCTACTTCTCCAAGCCCGCTGCGGAATTGAACCTCACCGAGGCGGCGACGCTCGCGGGCATCGTCAAGGGTCCGACCGCATACGACCCCTTGCGCAATCCCGAGAACGCCACGCAACGCAGGAACGTGATCCTGCAGCGGATGGCCGATCTCGGCTACGTGTCACAAGAACAAGCCGATCGCGCCGCCGACGTTCCCATGGACGAGGTCCTGAACCCGACCCGGACGTCGAATGGCTGTACGTCGTCGTACGCGCCCTTCTTCTGCGACTACGTACTGCAGACAATCCTTTCCAGCGAGGCCTTCGGCGAGACACCCGAGGAACGCGAAGCCTTCCTGCGACGCGGTGGATACACGATCCGCACCACCATGGATCCCAACGTTCAGCGTTCGGCGACCGAGACGGTCAACTCGTTCATCCCACCCGATGACGAGAGCCGTAAAGCCGCTGCAGTCAGCATGGTCGAACCCGGCACCGGAAACATCATCGCGATGACCCAAAACCGATCGTGGGGTACGTCCGGGGTGGGCAACACCACGTACAACTACAACACCGACCGTTCCATGGGCGGAACGATAGGTATGCAAGCTGGCTCCACCTTCAAGGTCTTCACGCTGGCCGCCGCACTTGAAGCCGGCATATCGCCGTACGAGCCGATCAATTCACCGAGCCCCGCCACATTCGAGGGATTCGTCAACTGCGACACCGGGGCGCAATTCCCACCGGTGACGGTCCGTAACTCGACCCGTGGCGGCTACATCACGATGGCTCAGGCCACAGCGTTCTCCACCAACACCTACTTCATGGCGATCGAAGAACGAACCGGTATTTGCCGGCCTGCTGAGATCGCGGAGTCGATGGGTGTCTACACCGGAAGTGGTGATGAACTCCCGCGCGTTCCAACTCTGACACTGGGTGTCGCGGAGGTAACACCGCTGGCCATGGCCAATGCGTACGCGACTTTCGCCGCGCACGGCGAGTACTGCAAGCCGCGCAGCATCCTCGAGGTACGCGATCGAGATCAGAACCGGCTTCCGATTCCGGGCGAGGATTGCACCCAGGTCATCGATAGAGCAGTTGCCGATTCGGTGACCGAACTCTTGAGTGGCGTGATCGATGGACCGATTTCGGGTCGAACCGGATCGGCCATGTCCCTTGCTCCCCAGCCCGCTGCCGGAAAGACCGGAACCACGAACGATTCCGCGGCGGTCTGGTTCGCGGGATACACGCCTCAGGTTGCCGCCGCAGTTTGGGTCGGTGACCCGCGTGGTGGCTTCGCGCATCCGTTGAAGGACATCACCATCAACGGCGAGTACTACCGACAGGTGTACGGCGGCACGCTCGGCGGTCCCATCTGGAAGGCGAGCATGGAGGCCGCCCTTGCGGATAAGCCCATCGAAGAGTTCGTCCTCAGCACCGACCTGCCCACCACGGTCTTCGACGTCAACAAGATCCCCGACCTCAGCGGCCTCGGATCACCGGAAGAAATCGTTGCCAAGTTGGCCGACAGCAACCTCGAACTCGGTGACGTCAGCGAAGTGAATTCGCGCGAACCCGCCGGTACCGTGATCACACAGACTCCGTCACCCGGTGGCCCGGCCGTCCCGGGAACAGCCGTGAACATCGTGGTGTCCACCGGCTTCAACGCCGTACCCGAAAGCCGAGGAGCGCCACTGCAAGACGCAGTGACCATCATGGATCGGGAGGGCTACGCCGTTGACGTGGTTCTGGTGTCGGATCCCGCCCAACTCCCCGACACCGTCATCGCCCAGTCGATTCCGGCGGGAACGGTGCTCCCGGTCGGTTCCGTCGTGACGCTGACTGTGAACAACGCCGCGCCGGTGCCCGAGCAACCTGCGGATCCGGCCCAGCCAGCCCAGCCCGCGGATCCGGCTCAACCGCAACCCGAGGTGCCGGTGCCGCAGGAGCAGCCCGCAGGACCGGGACCAACGGAAGTTCAGGCACCGATCGTGCCGATCCAGTAAGGCCGGAACTACATACCCAGCGCGGACTTCACCTTCGCCGCGACGACGCTTCCGTCAGCCCGTCCCTTGACCTTCGGCTGGACGATCTTCATGACCGCACCCATGGCCCTACCGCCCTCGGCTCCGGTCGCCGCGACTTCCGAGACCGCGGCGTCGATGATCGCGGTCAACTCATCGTCCGACATTTGTTCCGGTAGATAGCCCTCGATCACAACCAACTCGGCCCGTTCCTTGTCGGCGAGTTCGGCGCGGCCTGCGTCGTCGTAGGCCTCCGCTGCTTCGCGGCGCTTCTTTGCTTCGCGGCCGAGCACCGTGATGACGTCGTCGTCGGTCAATTCGCGGGCTTCCTTGCCGGAGACTTCCTCGTTCGTGATGGCCGACAGCACCATCCGGATCGTTCCGGAGCGCACCTCGTCGCGCGCCTTGATGGATTCGGACAGGTCTGACTGCAGACGTTCCTTCAACTCGGCCATGGGCGCATCTTGCCACCGCCCACTCACACTGCCCGTGCGATCATGGCGCGATGAACACGAGCGGCCGCCTCTTCGCTTCCGCCGTCGTCGCTGGGCTGGGGGCTTTGGCCTACGCCCGTTGGGAGTCAGAGCGTTTCACCCTGCGCCGCGCCACGGTCGCTGCGTTACCGACCCAGCAACCCGATCTGCGTGTGCTTCACCTGTCGGATCTGCATCTGGTCCCTGGCCAACCCAAGAAGAAGGCTTGGGTGTCGAGCCTGCGCGAGTTGCAGCCCGACGCCGTGATCGCCACGGGGGATTTCCTGTCGCACGAGGACGCGATTCCGGAAGTGATCGACACCCTTGAGCCACTCTTCGACATTCCCGGGGCTTTCGTTCTGGGCAGTAACGACTATTACGCACCCAAGCCGATCAACCCGGCCCGCTATCTGCAGGGTCCATCCGGCCTGCAACCGAACCGGCCGATGCTGCCGTGGCAGGACCTGGTTGCAGGACTGACCGCAGGCGGCTGGCTCGATCTCACGAACACCAAGTCCCGACTCAAGGCCGACGGCCGCGAGATCGATATTCGCGGCGTGGATGATCCGCACATTTCACGTGACAACTACGACGACGTAGCCGGGCCCTTCGATCCGGGCGCTGATCTCGCCCTCGCCGTCGCCCATGCCCCGTACCTGCGCGTGCTGAACCCGATGGCAGCGGATGGCGCGAATCTGATCATGGCCGGCCACACCCATGGCGGTCAGTTGCGCGTCCCGGGCTACGGCGCGCTGGTTACCAACTGCGATCTCGACACCAAACGCGCCCGTGGACTCAGCGAGCACGGCGGCAGCGCCTTGCATGTGAGTGCCGGCCTGGGCACCTCGCCCTACGCGCCATTCCGCTTCGCCTGCCCACCCGAGGCGACGCTGCTCACACTGACTTCGGCGGTGTGATCCCGGGGTCGGACCGTGGGCTAGACTCCGTTGGCCCGCTGCAGGATTACGGGCATTCGGGGTGTGGCGCAGCTTGGTAGCGCGCTTCGTTCGGGACGAAGAGGTCGTGGGTTCAAATCCCGCCACCCCGACGCTG
>CAJXUJ010000060.1 GCA_913061025.1 uncultured Actinomycetes bacterium
AGCGGGTCGGTGGGCTCGGGAGTCGGCTCGGCGGTGGGCTCTGCAGCGATCGACACCGTGATCGTCACAACCGACCCACGTTCGAGCGATGTTCCCGGCTGCGGCGACTGCGCCAGCACGACGCCCGGGTTCTCCAGAGCCGACTCTTGCTCGATGACCTGGATGTCGAAGCCCGCCTGGGCGATGTCACTTCGAGCCTGGGCGACCGAGACACCAGAAACGTCGGGCACCTCGACAAGTCCCGACGACACAACAACCGCAACGGCGCTACCCGCGGCAAGCTGCGCGCCCTCGGCCGGATCCTGCGCCAGGACGTAGCCGGCTGGCTGGTTGGAGTCTTCCTCCGTAACTTCACCAAGTTGCAGGTTCGCATCCCCCAACGCGGTCCGAACCGCGTCTAGGGACGTCAGTCCGAGTAGCTGAGGCACGGTCGCCTGCTCACGCCCGGTGCTGATGGTGACGTTAACCGCCTGCCCCATCTCGATGCTTTCACCGGCAGCCGGCTGCTGGGCGATGATCGTCCCGGGCTCGCGCTCCGAGATCTCGGGAGTCTGCGCACCGAGCCGGAGCTCGAACTCGGCGAGCTGCGTGGTTGCCTCTTCGAGTGTGAGTCCGTCGAGATTCGGCACGTTGACGAGATCGGCAGTGGTCCCGCCGAAGACGAACCGACCGATCGCCAGCGCCCCGAGGACCGCAATGGCGACCGCGGACAGGCTGATTACCCAGAAGATCGTGCTGCGGCCTGCGCGACCACGGCGTCGCCGGGATGTGTCGTAAATCGGATCGCCGTATCCACCATCGCCCGCACCAGCTCCAGCGGCCTGCACAGGTGCCATCTGTCGAGTCGAGTCGGCGACGATCGTTGGAACGGCAGCAGTGACCGGTGCTCCGGCAATTGCACGCTCGACGTCGGCGCGGAATTCCGTTGCACTCTGGTAGCGATCGTCGGCTCGCTTGGCCAGACCGCCGAGGACCACGGCGTCGATCTCGGGTGATACACCGGAATCGACCTGCGACGGTGGCGTGGGCATCTCGCTCACGTGTTGGTACGCGATGGAGACGGCACTTTCACCGGTGAAGGGTGGCTTGCCAACGAGGAGTTCGTAGAGCAGTACGGCTGTTGAGTACAGGTCACTGCGGGCGTCAACCACTTCACCGCGCGCCTGCTCGGGAGATAGGTACTGCGCAGTTCCCATCACCGCGGACGCGGACGTCATCGTTTGGCCGGACTCGTTCACCGCTCGTGCGATGCCAAAGTCCATGACCTTGACGTCTCCGGTGCGGGTGAGCATGACGTTGGCGGGCTTGATGTCGCGGTGCACGATCCCGTGCCGGTGCGCGTAGTCGAGCGCGGTGAGTACGCCGGCGGTGATCTCGAGGGCGCGCTCGGGTAGCAGACGTCGACCGCTTGCGAGCAGTTGGCGCAGCGTCATGCCATCGACGTATTCCATGACGATGTAGGGAACGACGACGTCCTGACCGTTGGGGTCGGTGAGGGTGTCTTCACCCGTGTCGTAGACAGCAACGATGTTGGGGTGGTTCAGTGCCGCGGCGCTTTGCGCCTCGCGCCGGAAGCGAGCCTGGAATGTCGGGTCCTTCGCTAGGTCGGGACGCAGGATCTTGATGGCAACTCGGCGACCGAGCCGCAGATCGCGTCCCTCGTGAACCTCGGCCATGCCGCCACGACCGATGACCTCGCCGACCTGATAGCGGTCGCCGAGCATCCTGCCGGGCTCAGCCTCTGTCACTGCGTTCCTCTCGTTGTGCCCGAGTACTCCTCGTAAGCGGGCGTGTCATTGTCTCAGGTGTGGGTGGCGCTTGTGCCCACAGACATTCGTGTTCGCGCTTAGCGGCGCTCGAGCACCGCCTCGATGACGTCTTTCGCAATCGGCGCCCCAAGGCCGTTTCCGCTGACCTCCTCGGCTCCGGCGTCCTCGACCAGCACCGCCACGGCCACCTGCGGGGCTGCCGCCGGCGCGAAGGCGACGAACCAGGCCACCGTCGGACGATCGTCACCCGTCTGCGCGGTTCCAGTCTTACCTGCCACTCGGACGTCCGGGATACGTGCGTTGGTTCCGGTGCCGTTCTCGACGACGTTCACCATCATCTCGGTGAGAGCCAGGGCCTCACTGGGACGAAGGGCGTCGGCGAAGACCTCCGGCTCGGTGGTTTGCAGGATCGTGAGATCTGGCGCCCGCACTTCCTGGATCAGGTACGGCACCATCGTGCGGCCGCTGTTTCCGATCGCCGCGGTGACCATCGCCATCTGCAGGGCGGTCGCGCGGACATCGAACTGTCCGATCGCACTCATTGCCGTTTGCGGCTCATCTGGATCGGCGGGGAAGCGTGACGTTGCGGCGCGCAATGGGATCTCGAATCCGGTATCGAATCCGAAGAGCTCGGCCTGATCACGAATTGCGTCCGCGCCCAGTTCGTTGCCGAGCCAGGCGAACGCTGTGTTGCAGGAGATCGCCAATGCATCGCGCAGGGTCACCTTGCCGCCTGGTCCGCACTGACGACGGTTCCAGTTACGCAATTCCTTGTCGGTCAACGGGAGGTCGTAGGTGCGAGGCCCGGGTATCACTGAGTTCGGGTTGAAGCGCCCCGAAGACAACGCGGCCGCGGCCGTGACCAACTTGAATGTCGATCCCGGTGGATTGAGCGAGACGATCGGCCGATTCAACAGCGGCTTGTCTGGATCCGCCTCCAGCTTGTTGTAGTACTCGCGGATCTCCGCTGGATCATGGCTGGAGAGTTTGTTTGGATCGAACGACGGTGATTGAACCGACGCGAGAATCCGACCGGTGGCGGGTTCGATCGCGACGACCGCGCCCTTCTTACCGCGAAGACCCAGGTAGGCCGCACGTTGTGCAGCCGCGTCGATGGTCGTTGTGACGGCACCACCGACAGGTTGCCGCCCGGACACCAATTGCTGGATCCGATCGACGGCGAAGATGTCGGCTTTTCCGTTCAGAATCCTGTTCTCGGTCCGCTCTAGTCCGGTGGCTCCGTAGATGAGTGAGTAGAAGCCGGTGATCGGTGCGTACAACTTCGGGTTCGAGTAGCGACGCAGGTAGGTGAGCGTGTTTCCGGTCTCGACCGAGCGAGCAACAGGATCGGTGCCCACCAGGATTGGGCCGCGCTCGCGGTCGTACTCGGCCAACAGGATGCGCTGGTTACCCGGCCGATCCCGGTAGTCACCGGCGTTGACCACCTGAATGATCGTGATGTTCACCAGCACTGCCACCATCAGCAGCGCGAAGACAAAGGAAAGCCGGCGTATCTGACGGCTCATAAGCGAGTCCTCATACCGCCCGCACCACCTGGGTCATGGCGTCATCCGGTGACGGAGCCACGGGTGCTGGCCTTCGCGCTCGATCGGAGATGCGCAGCAGGATCGCAACGATCACCCAGTTGGCGACCAACGACGACCCTCCGTAGGACAAGAACGGAGTGGTGAGGCCGGTGAGCGGAATGAGTCCGGTGACGCCGCCGATGATCACGAACACCTGGATAGCGAGAACGATGGACAGACCCGCGGCGAGAAGTTGTCCGAAGGAGTCACGTGCGGCAACCGCCGTCCGCAGACCGCGCTCGATCAAGATCGCGTAGAGCAGCACCAACGCGAACAGCCCGGTGACACCGATCTCTTCACCGAGTGCGGCAACGATGAAGTCGGTCTTGGCGAACGGCACCAGGTTCGGAAAGCCTTGACCGAGCCCGGCACCCAGCACTCCGCCGTTGGCGAGGCCAAAGATCGATTGCACGATCTGGTAGCCGCCGGTGTCTGCGTACGCCCACGGGTCGAGCCACACCGTTACGCGGGAACGAACGTGCGCGAAGTTGTAGTACGCCAGAACAGCGCCGACCATGAACAGCAGGCCGCCGAGGATGATCCACGAGCGTCGCTGCGTCGCGATGTACAACATGGCGACGAACAAACCGAAGAACAACAACGACGTACCCAGGTCTCGTTCGAACACCAACACGGCGAGCGAAACAAGCCACGCGATCACCAAGGGACCGAGGTCCTTCAAACGTGGCAGCTCGATACCGATGAACTTCGTGCGCACCACGGCGAGTGAATCCCGCTTCGCAACCAGGTACCCGGCGAAGAAGATCGTGAGCAGAATCTTCGCTGCTTCAGCGGGCTGGAAGGACAGGTCTCCGACCCTGATCCACAGCGTTGCGCCATTGACCGTTGTACCGATTCCTGGGACGAGCGGCAGCACCAGGAGTACGAGGCCGGCAAGTCCGAGTGTGTAGGTGTAGCGCGCGAGCCGCCGGTGGTCCTGCAGTAGCACCAGCACCGCGATGAACAGGATCGTTGCCACCGAGAACCAGGTGAGTTGTGAATAGACGTCCGGGGTGGGCATAGGGGAATCACTCAGGGTCGCCCGCCGAGCCGATGCAACGTCGATGCGATAGATCATCAATAACCCGAGCATCGTCAGCAATGTCGCCACCGGGAGCATGATCGGATCGGCGTACTTCGCAACGATGCGAATCGTGATGTGCATCGCGAGAGCAAGACCGCCCACCACACCCGCGGTGATCCACAGCCGGGGAGTCATGCCCTCGCCGGAGACCCAGCCGATCTGCATGGTGCCGAGGAGGCCGATTCCCCAGGCCATGACGAGCAGAAGCAATTCGACCCAGCGTCGTGTGGGCTTCTTTCGCACCGGGGCCTCGATCGTTCCCTGGAGACTCACGGTGCCTCCTCTACGGGCTCGTTGCTGAGGCTTCCGGGGCAACCGGCGGGCGGGAAGATCGTTCGACACTCACTCGCTCGTGTTTGAAGTTCGTCGACGATGCGTTGGGCGTCAACTTGGCTTTCGGCGGGGATGCCCTTGCTCACCAGTTCTTGATCGAACAGTGGCAGTTCACCTACGGGGATATCGGTGTCGGTCTGCAATGTGGACAGCGAGATCGTGCCGAGGTTGCCCTGAATCCCCTGATAGACGGCTACCGTTCCGGTGCCAGCGCTGCCGTTCACCGCCACATACCACTGCGTTTGCAGCCAGGCCTGCGCACCGATGAGTGCCCCGTAGGTGACGGCGGCGATCGCGGCTACCAACGCCGTGTAGATCGCTACCGACTTCAGGCGCCTCTTGCGTCGTTGCTTACGTGCCGCAGCCTCGCGCGCATCCCGCATCGCCTGTTCCGCGGCGGGAACAACGATCTCGGCGTCCACCAACGGTTGAGGTGCGGTCGGGGGACCGCCATCGACGGGCGGCAGAACATCGGGGGCGTCGGGATCGGGCTGTGAATCATCGGGGAAGCGGACGCCGGGAAGTTGTGCGCGCACCCGTGGCTCTCCAGCAGCTCCGACCACCACCGGCGCGAAAAGACTGTCTTCGCCGACATCGGACGCAATGACGTCGGCAACAACAACGGTGACGTTATCTGGCGCGCCGCGCTCCAACGCGAGGTCGACGAGTCGAGTGACGCAGCCGGTGGGATCGCTCATCGTGAGAGCGCCAGCGATGTCCGCCACGTCGACGAATCCGGATAGTCCGTCCGAACAGAGCAGGTAGCGATCACCGAGCCGTGCTTCACGGACGGAGAGGTCGGCCTCCACTGGATTCATGCCGTCAAGGGCGCGCATCAAGAGCGAGCGTTTGGGGTGAGTGGCGGCCTGCTCTTCGGTGATGCGACCGGCATCGACCAGCGTCTGCACGTAGGTGTGATCGTGGGTGAGTTGCGTTAGCTCGTGGTCGCGGAACAGATACGCGCGCGAGTCCCCGACGTGCACGATCGCCACGCGACCGCCGAGCCAGTACAAACCGGTGACGGTTGTTCCCATGCCGGTGAGGTCGGGTTCCTCGGTGATGATCGCGTTGATGGTTTCACCGGTGGAGTCGATGGAGTCGGTGAGTGCGTTCAACAATTCCGATGACGACGGCGGGTGCACATCCAGATCCGCGACCGTTGCCACCGCCACGGCCGACGCCAATTCACCGGCCGCGTGACCACCCATACCGTCCGCCACCAGCAGCAAACGCGGACCGGCATAGCCGGAGTCCTCATTTCCCTGACGCACGAGCCCAACATCGGAGCGGGCGGCGTAACGCAGCCCCAGTGGACGTTCATCCGACGGAACAACAAGCGCGGCCTGACCGTCGTCGTCGATTTCGATGACGTTATCCAACTCAGTGGCGTCGTCGTTCGAATCGGTTGCGTCGACCGGGGGAGTCTCGTCGCTCATCGTGGACTACTTCTGAATGACGAGTGTGGTGCGGCCAACTCGAAGTGGCGCGCCGACAGGAAGGACGGTGGGTGTGGTCAGTCGGGTGCGGTCGATCCAAGTGCCGTTGGTCGAGCCAAGATCCTCGGCGACCCACGCCCCCTCGGATTCATAGATGCGGGCGTGGCGGCTCGACGCGTAGTCGTCATCGATCACGATCGTGGAATCCGGTGCGCGGCCCAGGGTTATCTGTGCTCCCTCGAGGGGAATCTCGGTTCCGGTGAGAGGACCCTCGGTGACGACGAGTCGGGTTCCCTTGACCTTCGAACGGCGTGACGTGCGCCCGGACTTACGGCCGCGCTGGCTTCGAGCCGGTGTTGCCGCCACCTCGGTCCCCGAGGCCGATTCGCCACGAAGGTCTTTTCGGAGAGCCAGGAGTGCGAACACCACGAACAACCACAGCAAACCCAGGAAGGTGAACCGGGCGAGGGTGAGCGCGAGCTCGGACACGTCATCCGCTCCGGTAGGTGAAGGCCGTTCCACCGATCTTCACGACGGACCCGTCTTCGAGAGCGCACTCCTCTATGCGGGAGCCGTTGACGAAGGTGCCGTTGGTCGATTTCAAGTCGCGAACGAGCGCAGGATTGCCGACCACGATCTCGCAGTGCTTGCGCGAGACCCCGGGATCCTCGACCCGAATATCCGCATCGGTGCCGCGACCCATCAGGGTGATCGCACGCACCAGCGGGTACGCCTGGTTGCCCACTTCGAGACGCGGCTGACCGCCGGAGGGAGTGGCTGGTTGCTCGGGTGTCGGGGGAGCCTGCGATGACGGAGGGCTCGAGGGTGTGCTGGCAAGAGCCGGCTCAGCTACCTGCTCCACAACACCGGCCCGCGAGGTGACCTCGGCCTTGGCCTCGCTGCGGACACGGAAGATGCCGGTCTCGAGTTCGTCGTCCTCGCTCATGGTGACGCGGACTTCGCCGAGAAGGGTGTAGTGCTGCTCCCCGGCGTAGGTGGTGACCAGGGTGGCTAGCTCGCTCGCGAGAGCGTCTTTGAAGACGGCAAGGCGCTTGTAGTCGTGGTCGGAGAGCTCGATGTGGAAGACGTTCGGGATGACGGTCCGGTCCCGATCGAGCACGCTCGCGCGGTCATCCACGTCCCGCTGGAGGGCAGCCGCGAGCTCGACCGGCTGGACTTCCGCCTTGAATGCCTTGGCGAAAGCCCCATTGACCACCCGGTCGAGGGAATCCTCGAATTTCTGCAGCA
>CAJXUJ010000061.1 GCA_913061025.1 uncultured Actinomycetes bacterium
CCCGCGAATGCCGACGCGACGACGTCGTATTGCGTGGGGTCGGCGAGTTTGACGCGGAACGATTCCGGCAACGCCTCGGCGGTGACATTCTCCACGATCGGAGAGTTTGCGAACTGCTCGCGGAAGCGCTCGTACGCTTCGTCCTTCGACTCGTAATAGACCTCGTCGACCAGCGGCCGCAAGGACTCGAGATCCGCGCGGATCTGGTCACGCTGCGCGTCGGTTACCGCACCGCTGGCGCAGGATGCGGCGTCACTCCCCCGCGAACACAGGAAGATCGACACCTCGACTTTGTCGTACCAGAAGTCCTGCATCGTGGTGACCTGTGCGCGCACCAACAGGCTCACACCGAAGAGCGCAAGGGAAACAGCCACCGTGATGATCACGGCGAAGGTCATTGTGAGGTTGCGGCGAAGGCCCGCACCAACCTCACTGGTAACGAATGTCGCGCGCATTACCGGGCGTATCCGTAGACGCCGCGCGACTGGTCGCGCACCACATGACCGGTTTCGAGTTCGATGACGCGTCGACGCATCTGATCAACGATCTGAGCATCGTGGGTGGACATGATCACCGTGGTTCCCAGCCGGTTGATCCGATCCAGCAGTTTCATGATGCCCACCGAAGTATTCGGGTCGAGGTTTCCGGTGGGCTCGTCCGCAATCAGCAGCATGGGTCGATTAACGAACGCCCGCGCGATGGCAACGCGCTGCTGTTCTCCACCGGAGAGTTCATCGGGCCGACGATCGACCTTGTCTTCCAACCCGACCACCTCGAGGACCTCGGGGACCACTTTGCGAATGTGGGAACGGGGCTTGCCGATGACTTCAAGAGCGAAGGCCACGTTCTCGAACACGCTCTTATTCGGCAACAGCCGGAAGTCCTGGAAGACGGTGCCGACCTGGCGGCGAAGCGCCGGGATCTTCCAGTTCGAGAGTCGATTCAATTCCTTGCCCAGGACCCAGACCTGGCCGGAGTTGGGGCGCTCCTCGCGCAGCACCAGTCGAAGGAAGGTGGACTTCCCTGAACCGGAGGGGCCAACGAGGAAGACGAACTCACCCTTTTCAATCTCCAGGGACACGTCGTCCAGCGCCGGCCGATTCTGGCTCGGGTAAGTCTTGCTGACGTGGTCGAAGAGGATCACAGCTGCCTCGTGGTCGGGGGAATCGTTCGCGGGCCATCGGCAGTCTAAGCACAGGCCGGGCCCGAGCCCGTCAGGACGCGGCCGCCTGTTGCCTACGCCACCTGATGCCCGATGCGATGAAATCGTCGATCTCGCCGTCAAGCACCGCCTGGGTGTTACCCGTCTCCTGCTCGGTTCTCAGGTCTTTGACCATTTGGTACGGGTGCAGAACGTAGGAACGCATCTGATTGCCCCAGGAACCAGACGAATCTCCCTTGAGGGCGTCGATCTTGGCCTGCTCCTCCTGGCGCTGCCGCTCGAGAAGCTTCGCCTGGAGGATTCCCATGGCGGTCGCCTTGTTCTGTAGTTGCGAGCGCTCGTTCTGGCAGGAGACCACGATGCCCGTGGGAATGTGGGTTATTCGGACGGCCGAGTCGGTGGTGTTCACACCCTGTCCACCCGGGCCACTCGAGCGGTAGACGTCGACGCGTAGATCGTCCTCGGGAATATCCATGCTCTCGGTTTGTTCGACCACCGGGATGACTTCAACGCCCGCGAAGGACGTCTGGCGACGACCCTGGTTATCGAAGGGCGAGATGCGCACCAAGCGGTGAGTGCCCTGTTCTACGGAAAGAGTTCCGTATGCGTACGGAGCCTTGACCGCGAACGTGGCCGACTTGATGCCGGCTTCTTCTGCGTACGACGTGTCGTAGACCTCCACGGACCAACCGTGACGCTCGCAGTAGCGCAGATACATGCGCATCAGCATTTCGGCCCAGTCAGCCGCATCCACACCACCGGCCTCGGACCTGATGGTGACGAGCGCTTCTCTTTCGTCGTATTCACCCGATAGGAGGGTCCGTACCTCGAGGTCGCTGACGTCTTTCTCGAGTGCATCGAGTTCAGCCATCGCTTCGTCGAGCGCACCCTGATCGTCCTCGGCCTCGGCTAATTCGATGAGCACCGGCAGATCGGCGACCCGTGACTTCAGGGAGTCCATGCGGCGCATCTCGCCCTGAAGGAAGGACAACCGCGAGGTGACCTTCTGGGCATTGGCTTGGTCATCCCACAGGTCCGGCGCGGACGCCGCGGTCTCGAGTTCGGCAATCTCAGACTCAGTGGCAGGTATGTCGAAGACCTTCTCCAGATTGCCCATCGTCGTTTGCAGGGTGGAGATTCGTTCGTCGACTTCAAGGGATGCCACGAGGGGCAAGAGTACGGCGCCGCTGATCGGCCTAACCGACGTAGTCCAAGCGAGCTGCCGATTCCACGGTGATGGTCGCCTCCAATGGCCAGAAGGCGGTCCGGATGGGGGCACGGAGCACAGTACGGAGGTCCCGGTCTGAGGCAGCCAGCGAGACGACTTCGAGTCCGGGAATAGGAGAGGCATCCTGGGCCACCGATAGTCGGTCGCGGGCCAAGGATCGCGCGGTCGCGGGCACGAGTCGGGTCGCCTCGGTGGCGCCGTAGGCGTAATACGCATCGAGGTCTATTCCTTGCACTCCGGCAAGCACTGCTGCATCGGCTCGAGCCTGCAGCGTCGACCTTTGGAGAAATGCCATCGAGGCGTCGGTGACGACGGATACCGCAAGCAGCAACACACCGATGAGCCCGATGCCCAGCAAGAGCACACTGCCGTCCTCGCTCTTCGAGCGTTCGCGGAGCCCTCGGATCATCAGATACCCGCCGGACGGTAGGAATCCACGACGAACTCCTCCGAGGCGACAACCGGGACCTCGGCAAGTTCGTTCAATGGTGCCGGCAGCCAGGGCAGGGGCATGCTCCAATCCACCGTGACGCGAATCCGACCTCCGGGCTCCAGGCACCCACCCCCCGAGCATTCGAGCTCCACTACCTCGCCTGGAAGGTCGATGCCTCGATCAGCGAACGCGATCTGTGCCGCTTGCCTGGCTCGGAACTCACCACCACTAACCGCGATATCCCTGACATAGACCCGCGCCGCTTCTCGGACGGCGAAGTTCGCAGCCGAGTAGGCCCCGAGGACCGTCCCGAGGGCAACGATCAGGTAGCCGATCGGGATCATGATGCCCACCGCAATAACGATGAATTCAGGGATCGCGGATCCGTTGTCGTTCTTCATCACCACTCCGAGGAAAAACCCGGCGGCAATTCCCGGGTGGACTCCAGGACAGAACGTCCGGTGACCGTCATCGGAGTGGGTCCGAGTAATCCGATCAGCGGTAGATCGAGGGTGACGTCAACCGCTGCCACTCCCACCGGCCCGGTTCGATCGATGCGCGCTTGCGTACTTCGGATCGCGGTTCCGGCGATCGAATCTCCCAGGATGCGTTCGGTTCGATCCTCACCTGCAGACAGATCGCCACTGGTGAGAGCCGCAAGCCGAGCACCCTCGGCTGCTGCGCCGATCGCGACACTGCGCACGTGCAGCGCGAGTGTCAGTTGCAGCACACCGAGGGCGACCAGCAAGACCAATGGCGTCACCAGCGCGAATTCGACCGGCGCCGCACCATCATCTCGGGCCAGACGATCCAACAGTTGTCTCACGGTTGCGAAACGCTCGATACCGCTCGATTGAGGACCGATGTGAGTTGATCATCCGCAATGAGCCAGATCGCCGTGACCAAGCCAGCCGTCATCACCGTCACCAACACCCATCCGGGTACGTCACCGCGATCGTCGGAGGCGATGTCCTCCAACCACGACACAAGGCGAATGTGCAGGTAGCGCGAGATATTCATGAACTTTCCCTTTCCATAGTTGTTTTCCGTTCTTGTCACGTACGTAGAACCGATTACGACGTCAACACCTGAAGACCTCGTAGGCCCGGGAAGAGTGCAATGACGACGACTGTCGGGAGGATGAGGAAGACCACCGGAATCAGCATGATCACGTCCTTGCGACCCGCCTGCTCCATCAAAGCTTGCTGCTGAACGGCGCGGGCATCACTGGCCTGCGCGCGCACGACTCCAACGAGCGGCGTGCCACGTTCTAGTGAAATGACCAGGCCGTCGACAAACCTCTCGACTGCGGGAACACCCATCCGATCCGATGCCGATCGCAGGGCCTGCTCGATGGGAACACCTGTGGAGGCTTCGGCAACAACGGTTGCGAGTTCGTCTCCAAGGTCGCCCGTAACCATCGAGCTGACTCGATGCAGCGCCGGGATGATGGATTCGCCCGCCGCGACGGCGAAGGCCAGCAATTCGGCAACGTCAGGTAACTGCTCCTCGATCCGAGCCCGACGACGCTTCGCCTGAGCGCTGATGCGCCGATCCAGCAACAGCACTCCGAGCACGGCTCCGATGGCCGGCAACAGCACAAGCGCTAACGGCGTGGCGCCCTTGATGATCGCCCACCAGCCGACGACGGCACCGACGCCAAGTCCGGAGCCGCCCCAGGTGAGTTGGTCCCAGCGCAGCCTCACGATTCCGCCGATCCGACCTGCGGCATCCAACCTGTGGACCGCAGCTTCCGACGATCGCAGCATCCGTGGTTTCAGCAACGATACGTAGGTGCTCAACGGACCGGAATCGCGCTCATCCAACGTTCGCGTCCCGCGGTGAAGTGCGACACGAAGTGCCAGCGACGGTGGTGCGGTGGCTCTCATCCGGCCGGCAACGATCAAGACACCGGACATCGCGGCGAGCCCGACGAGTGCTCCCAGGATCGCGGTATTCATGCGATCACCCGCTCCGGCGCCGGTAATCGTCCGAGCCGCTTCATCAATCGGTAGGCAACAACCGAAACAAGTGCTGATCCAGCCAGAACCACGGTTCCGGCCCATGAGGTAAACGCGGCCACTGCTTCAGGCCGGGTGCACAGCAACGCGAGTGTCAGCCACGGTGCCGCGACCGATATCCGCGCCGCATTCACTGTCCAGGACTGCCGCGCGGAGATCTCACCCCGGGTCCGTAGGTCCTCACGCAATAGGGCACTGAGGGTTCTGAGCACATGGCCGAGATCGCTGCCTCCCACGTCTCGCGCGATGCGCAGCGAGGCGCAGACTCGATCGGCAACGGGATCGGCGAGGGCTCCCTGGAGTGCGTCCAACGCGCGAGGAAACGAACCGGTGGCGCGGTACTGCGCATCGAACTCGCGGAAGGACAGGCGAAGCGGCTCGGGGCCACGTCGTCCGAGATCCGCAACCGCCTCTGGCAACGACAGACCGGCACGAACAGCTGATGCGAGTTGATCGACGGCATCCGGCCACGAGTCCTGACGAGCCTTGTTCTGCTGGACGATGCGTCGACGAAGGAGGACAACCGGCACACTCGCCGAAGCCACTGCGGCGAGTACCGCAACCATCGGAACAGCCGTGACGATCAGCGCCGCCGCGCCCACCACGAATGCCGACCCGACGCTGGCTCCAATCAGGCCACCACGCGAGAGCTTGGGTATGCCGGCCGCATGAACGAGCGCATCCATCCGGCCAGACGTCCGGACCCGCGTCGGCCGCGCCAGCCTGGCGTCGAGGAAGTGCAGAAGGAGCATCAATCCGCCCAGACCCACGCCTAGCCCGACCACCGCACCCATCAGGCTGCAACCCGTCGAACGGATGATGCGGAGGATTCAGATGCGAGGAGTTCGGCAACATCGAAACCGTGTCGGCGATAGTGCTCCGTTCGCGCAGGGAAACCTCGATCCCGCCGCAACCCATGACCGTGATCGGTGAAGATCGACGCCAGCTCGATGGTTCCGGACTCCACCCGCCCGGTGAGGGCGGCGATTTCGCGAATCTGCCGACGACCGTTCCTATCCGTTGCGGTGTGCACGACAAGGTCCACGCTTGACGCCACCGTGGGAACAACGAAGTCTCCAGGGATGTTCTGCCCCGCAAGTAGCGGGAGCGTGCACAACTTGGTGACCGCTTCGCGCGCACTGTTCGCGTGCAGGGTGGACATTGCCGGCATCCCGGAGTTCATCGCCACGAGCAGGTCGAGCGATTCGGCTTGACGCACCTCACCCACGATGAGTCGCGTCGGGCGCATGCGTAGGGCCTCACGGACCAGTCGCCGCAGCGGAATCTCCCCGGTCCCCTCCAAACTCGCGTCTCGCGTCTGCATGGCAATCCAGTCGGGGTGCTGACAGCGAACTTCGAAGACCTCTTCGCAACTGATGATGCGCTCACGAGCCGGGACCGAGCCGAGCAACGCGTTCAGCAGCGTGGTCTTTCCCGCCTGCGTGCCACCGGCAATGACGATGTTCGCCCCTGACACCACCGAGGCCGCCAAGAAGTCAGCGGCATGAGAGGTGACCGTTCCCGTCGCGACGAGATCGTGGATGCTCGATGGCCGAACCACGAAGCGTCGGATGTTTATCGCCCAGTGCTCACGGGTCACGTCGGGGATCACCACATGCAGACGACTCCCATCAGGAAGCGTCGCGTCCACAAAAGGCTGCGACAGATCCAGCCGACGCCCCGACCACCGCAACATCCGCTCGACCACATCTCGAACCGCAGTTGCGGTCATGACGACCGGCGTCAATTCACTTGTTCCAGCTCTGGCAATGAACACCCGTCCGGGTTCGTTTATCCAGATCTCTTCGACCGAGTCGTCATCGAAGAACGGCTGCAGCGGGCCGAAGCCGCAGATGGAGTGCTGGACCGTTTGGACAACCTGCGCTACGTCCGCACCTACCGATGGCCCCATGGTCTCAGCGCCGGATGAACCGATGACCACCTCTGCGCTAATGCGTTCGATCAACCCCGCGACCTGCGTGCCATCGTGCATCGGATCCAATCGCAGCGATCGGACCTCGTCGCGAACGCGTTGTTCTACTCGCTCGCACCACTGCGCGTGATGTCGCATCGACGCCCCCTTTCCTGGACGTCGTCGACGCTAAATCGGCATCACCAACCGCCGAAAGACTCGATTTCGATCTGTGGATAACTCAAACAGCGCGGGGAGCGACTGATCAGACCGACGGCCCGATGAAACGATCCCATGCCGCTTCGACGAATTCGGGGTGCTCCATCTGTGCTACGTGCCCGCTATCGGGAAGAACGACGACGTGCGCATCCGAGAAGTACTTGGTTGCCCGATGCGCTGTCCGGGAATCGACGAGTGGGTCCTTACGTCCGTAGACCAAGAGGGTGGGGGCGGTCACCCGCTGAGCCAACTTCCACGGTCGGTTCGGACCGGGATCGAGGTAGGTACGCAGCAGGCCGCGCAGCGATTGCAGGAAGGCATCGTGCGCGTACGGACGGGCATCGCGCGCGGCTACTTCCTCGATGGCCTCGTTAAAACGATCCGCAGGCATCCGCTCGGGATCTGCGAAGCATCCGTCGATCGTCGCCTGGGCTCGCTGCTCGGG
>CAJXUJ010000062.1 GCA_913061025.1 uncultured Actinomycetes bacterium
GCTACGTCCGCTTCACGCGATGCACGCAACGCGCAAGAGTTCGTCGTCGGTGTTCGTGATCGATTGGGGGTGGCGCCGGAAGTCATTCCCGGCCACGAGGAGGCGATGCTCTCCTTTATCGGTGCGGTGCGCGGCTTGCCTTCCAACTTGCTCACTTCTCCGGTGCTGGTTGCCGACATTGGTGGTGGTTCGACCGAGTTCGTCCTCGGCGATGTATCCGATGACCATCAGGACGTGGTTGCCAGCACCAGCGTGGACATCGGCTGTGTGCGGATGACCGAACGCCACCTGCACGACGATCCACCCACGGCAGCACAGATCGCCGCTACCGTCGAAACGATCAATGCCGTCCTCGATGACGCCTTCGCCCGAGTCCCCGTCGGTGATGTTTCCACGTTCGTGGGGCTCGCGGGGTCGGTCACCACCGTCGCGGCCCTCGCTCACAACCTGCCTGTCTACGAGGCCTCGGCGATCCACGGATCGGTCACGACGGCGGCGCAGGTGAACTCCGTGACCGAGCGACTACTGGCGATGACCAGAGCCGAGCGTGCGGAATTGGCCGTTATGCATCCCGGTCGCGTGGACGTCATTGCGGGCGGAGCGCTAGTACTCCGCGAGATCCTCCGTCGCCTTCCCGTTGACACCGTTGTCGCGAGTGAGACGGACCTACTCGATGGCATCGTTTACAGCCTCGCGGCGCACTCTTAGGGGAAAACCCGGGTTACGTGGCGTACGTCTCACCGAATTAATCCATGTAATCGCTTGTGTAGAGCCCCGATGTCGGGCCTAGCATCAGTCCCTATCGCCTGGCACGGAGAACCGATCGGGAAAAGGGGGTAGGTGTGGGGATCACTATCCGGGACGTTGCCGAAGCAGCGGGGGTCTCTACCGCTACCGTCTCGCGCGCACTGCGCGGTCTGCCGAACGTCGACGAAGGCACCCGAAGCCGCGTGCAGAAGATCGCCGCGGACCTCGACTACGTCATCTCGCCCAGCGCGTCGAGACTTGCATCGGGACGCACCGGCAGCATCGCCGTCGTAACGCCGTACATCGCCCGATGGTTCTTCTCTACCGTCCTTTCGGGAGTGGAGGATGTTCTTCAGGAAGCTGATATCGATCTGCTTCTCACGTGCATTGGAGATCACAACAATCAGCTGAACAGGTCACCGGTTGCGCCGCGTCTGCGCCGGCGCGTTGACGGCATCCTGATCATCGCGGTGCCACCCGCCGACCCGCAATTGCGTGAACTCATCGACTTGGGCATGCCTACGTCGATGATCGGATTGACGGCCGCGGGGGTGCCGAGCGTCACCATCGATGACGTCGCAGCTGCCCGGCTTGCCACCCAGCACCTCATCAACCTCGGCCACACGCGCATCGGTGTGATCTCCGGGTCGCCCTCGGACGCGCCGTTCACCGCTGAGTTTGATCGCGAGGCGGGGTTCGCGCAGGCAATGAATTCGGCCGGTATCGAGGTCGACCCCATGCTCGAGTCCTACGGCTACTTCAGCATCGAAGGTGGAGAAGCCGCGATGACCGCGCTGCTTACCCAACCCAAGCCACCGACGGCGGTCTTTGCACTGAGCGATGAAATGGCGTTCGGCGCTCTCCGTGCGCTCCGGGCTCATGGCTTGCGACCCGGAGTGGACGTCTCCGTCGTCGGCGTTGACGGTCACGACATGGCCGAGCACTTGGATCTGACAACGGTCGTGCAGCCGGTGGCCGAACTCGGCCGGATCGCTGCGGATTCACTTCTGGCGCAGATGCGCGAGGGCGGTGAGCAACCGCATTCCGCGCGGGTAGATACCAAGTTGGTGGTCCGAGGTTCAACGGGTCCCGCGTTGGGCACCACGCCTTCACCGAGTTCGGGGTCGCGGGCGTGACCGGTCTCCCGGCAGACGGCGGGGCGTGGTGGAACCGGGCGGTCGTCTACCAGGTGTACCCGCGCTCCTTTCGCGATGGCAACGCCGACGGTCTCGGTGATCTTCGAGGAGTGATCGAGGGTCTGCCCTATCTCGCGTCCCTCGGAGTCGACGCGCTGTGGTTGTCGCCGTTCTACCCATCACCACAGAACGATGCGGGCTACGACGTCAGCGATCCGCGAGCCGTGGATCCGATGTTCGGCTCCATCGAGGACTTCGCGGAACTCGTCGAGCAGGCGCACGAGCGTGGCGTTCGAGTGATGGTCGACATCGTTCCCAACCACGTCTCCGCCTCGCACCCGTGGTTCCTCGAAGCCCTCGACGCAGCTGCCGGATCACCGGAACGACGACGCTTCCACTTCCTGGACGGTAGGGGCGAGGATGGTGAGCTTCCGCCCAACAATTGGGAATCGATCTTCGGTGGTTCGGCGTGGACAAGGGTCAAGGAGCCCGATGGCTCGTGGGGGCAGTGGTACTTGCATCTTTTCGATCACACCCAGCCTGATCTGAATTGGGCTAATCCCGAGGTGAGAGCGGACGCCCTCGCGACGTTGAAATTTTGGCTCGATCTGGGCGTCGACGGTTTCCGAGTGGACGTGGCACTCGGTCTCGCTAAGGACATGACGTACCCCGATTTGATCGATCCGATCGGGATGAGTCAGTCGCTCCGCTTCGACCTAGACCCGAGCTCGCCCGAGGCCATCGAACGGCGTGCCGGCCTGGCCAATTCGGCGCTGTTCGACCGCGACGAAGTGCACGACATCTACCGCGAATGGCGCGCGCTCATGAACACCTACGGCGACGACAAGATGGCCGTCGTCGAAGCTTGGGTCCCACCCGAGCGTGCGTCGCGCTACGTAGCCCCGGACACCTTGCATCAAATATTCGGATTCGACTTCCTCGTCGTCGAGTGGAACGCATCCAAGATGCGTGATGTTGTGCAACGGGCGATCGATGCGGTGTCGGTGGTCGGCGCTCCTCCAACGTGGGCACTGAGCAATCACGATTCGCCTCGTGTCGTCACCCGTCTCGGTGACGGTGAGTCGGGCCTGGCGCGAGCCCGCGCCATGGCACTCGTGGCGCACGCGCTTCCTGGCTCTATCTACGTCTATCAGGGTGAGGAACTCGGGCTGGCCGATGTCGAGATTCCCGATTCTGCGCGGCAGGACCCCGTCTGGTTCCGGTCCGCCGGGCAGCAGAAGGGACGCGACGGCGGCCGCGTTCCACTGCCGTGGTCCGGTGTTGAGCCGCCCTATGGATTTACCGATCGCCATGATGTTCCGCTGTGGTTGCCCCAGCCCGATGGTTGGGAAAAGTCGACCATCGAATCCGAGGACATCGATCCGCTCAGCACGCTGAATCTCTACCGGGCGAGTCTGGCTCTGCGGCGTTCACACCCGGGATTCGCCGCCGATGACTTCGAGTTCGTCGATATCGACGACGCGGAGATGCTCGCTTTTCGTCGCGGTGCGGACGTCGTGGTTCTTGCGAACACCTCGAGTCGTTGGATCCGGGCACCGTATTCCGGGTTGGTGTTGCTGGCATCGGGACCGATCGAAAGCGATGCGGACGGCCTTCGCATCGGTCCCGACACCACCGTGTGGCTGCAGACCTGATCGGGTTACGCGATCCGCTCCTGAGCTCCATCGTTCTGGAACAGGTACGTGCGTTCCGGTGACACGTGTGCGGTATCGCCGATCTTCGGGGGCTGGTGGGATCGATCGCGCGCGACCAGGTTGATGGTCGAGCCGTCGCCGGCCGTCATGTCCCCGTAGATGTAGGTGTCGGCACCGAGTTCCTCGACGAGAGTGACGGTGATCTTGGCCCCGTGGTCGCTGAGGTGCAAATCCTCAGGGCGCACGCCGAGCAGGGCAGTGCCGCCACGGACCTCGGAAATCCGGTCGCGCTCGAGGGGGACGAAGTGACCGGCCATATCCACGCCGCCGTCCTTGACGGTGACTGGAACGATGTTCATCGACGGTGATCCGATGAAGGTCGCGACGAAGGCGTTCGCCGGCTCGTCGTACAGCGCTCGCGGAGAATCCACCTGCTGCAAGATCCCGTCCTTGAGAACGGCTACTCGATCACCCATCGTCATGGCCTCGACCTGATCGTGCGTGACGTAGACGGTGGTGGTTCCGAGCCGGCGCTGGAGCGCGGCGATCTGCGTGCGGGTCTGCACGCGCAGTTTGGCGTCGAGGTTGGACAAAGGTTCATCCATCAAGAACACCTGGGGTTCGCGAACGATCGCGCGACCCATTGCAACGCGCTGCCGTTGGCCTCCGGAGAGAGCCTTCGGCTTGCGGTCGAGGTACTCGGTGAGGTCGAGAAGGGCGGCGGCTTCCTTGACCCGGCGGTCGATCTCGCTCTTGCTCACCTTCTGGATCTTCAGCGCGAACGCCATGTTTTCTGCAACCGACATGTGCGGGTAGAGCGCGTAGTTCTGGAAGACCATCGCGATGTCGCGGTCCTTGGCCGCCACATTCGTGACGTCGCGATCGCCGATGTAGATGTTGCCGGCGCTGATGGGCTCAAGCCCCGCGAGCATTCGCAGTGACGTCGACTTGCCGCATCCCGATGGTCCGACGAGGACGAGGAACTCGCCTTCGCCGATGTCGAGGTTCAGATGGGAGACCGCGGGGTCGGTCGATCCTGGATAGACGAGTGAGACGTCGTCGAAACGAACGGGTTGACTCATGATGTTTCCTCTCACCGGCAGGTACGTGCCGGACGATCCGTTGTAAGAGTGGCCGCACGAGTGATGCGGCCGCCGATATGTGGTTGTAGTGCGACTCTAATGGCGTGCCTGCAAGCGTTGGCACGTTCCCATCGAGAGGGGTGCCCCCGGGGCACTCCGCAAGGCTGACCGATCAGACCTCGGTCAGAGTCCCACGGATACCAAATCGTGATGTGTTACATGGGTTTGTTGCATGTTTACAGGTTGCTTCCGGCCGTCCGGAGAGTCACCATGAACACGTTTACGCGCCGAGGACCTCCCTGGGTGCGATGTCAGGCAAGGAGAATCCATGACCGCAATGAAGCGGCGTCGTGGTGTCGCGCTCCTCGCGGGCGGGCTGGCAGCCGGAATGCTGCTCGCCGCGTGCGGTGGCAGCGACGATTCCGCGAGCGATAGCGCTGGTGAGGAGACCGCAGCCGAGGAAACCGCGGCTGAGGACACCGGCGGCGACGAGGAAGCCGCCACCGACGACGGTGGCGACATGGCTGCAGGCTGCGATGCCTACGCCGACTACATGGGCAACGAGGGCACCACGGTCAACGTGTTCACCTCGATCCTGCCTCCCGAGCAGCAGTTGTTCGAAGAAGCCTGGGCGCAGTTCGAAGAGTGCACCGGCATCGACATCGTTTACGAAGGCAGCGACCAGTTCGAGGCGCAGCTCCCGACGCGTATCGCCGGCGGTAACGCCCCCGATATCGCCTGGATCCCGCAGCCCGGTCTGCTCGCCAAGCTCGTGGCGGATGGCGGCCCGGTGGCGGCTCCGGCCGGAACCGAGGCGTTCGTCGACGAGTACTGGAATCCCGCGTGGAAGCAGTACGGCACGGTGGACGGCACCTTCTACGCCGCTCCGCTCGGCTCGAACATGAAGTCCTTCGTGTGGTACTCCCCGCAGGTCTTCGCCGAGAACGGCTACACCGTTCCCACCACGTGGGATGAGCTGTGGGCCCTGTCCGATCAGATGGTTGCCGACGGCATCAAGCCGTGGTGCGGTGGCCTGGAGTCCGGTGGCGCGACCGGTTGGCCGGCCACCGACTGGCTCGAGCAGATCATGCTGCGTCTGTACGGCGGCGACGTCTACGACCAGTGGGTTGCCGGTGAGGTCGACTTCCAGTCGCCCGAGGTCGAGGCCGCTATGGACGTCCTCGCGGGCTGGATGAAGAACCCTGAGTACGTCAACGGTGGTTACGGCGACGTTCAGACCATTGCCCTCACCCCGTTCCAGGATGCCGGTGCCGGCATCGTGAGCGGTGAGTGCGGCATGCTGCAGCAGGCGTCGTTCTACGCCAACTTCTGGGCGAACTTCGACGAGACCGCGACGGTGGGCCCGGACGGCACCGCCTACGCGTTCTACCTGCCGGAGATCAGCTCCGAGGTTCCGCAGCCGGTCGTGGGTGGTGGCGAGTTCGTGGCCGCCTTCGCTGACCGTCCCGAGGTGCAGGCTGTCCAGACCTACATGGCTAGCCCGGACTTCCACACCAACAAGGCCGCCCTGGGCAACTGGGTCTCGGCCAACAGCGGTGTGCCGCTGGACACCTACGCAGCTGACTCGATCGACCAGCTGTCCGCGCAGTTCCTGACGGACCCGAGCGGCGTCTTCCGTTTCGACGCCTCCGACCTCATGCCGGCAGCTGTCGGTGCGGGTGAGGAATGGGTCCAGATGACCGCATGGTTCGCCGAGGACAAGCCAACGGCTGAAGTCCTTGCGGACATCGATGCGGCGTGGCCGGCTTCCTAAGCGGCTGACGTTCGCAGTTTCGTGAATCGCTGACTGCCGGGGCCCGACGGGTATACCGTCCAAGGGCCCCGGCAGTCAGTCTTTTCATTACTGATTAGCGAAGGAGTAAGCGGTGGAGGAGTTGCTCATCGGACTGGAGAAACTCTGGTCCGGTTTTCTGGGCATCGTCGTCTTCGGCCTCCTTATCGCCCTGCTCTTCTTCCTCGGCTCGCGGTTCCGTGGCCGTCTCAGCCGCCCCGCGGCGATCCTGATCTTCCTCGGCCCCGCGGTGATCCTGCTCATCATGGGACTGATCGTCCCGGCCGTTCGCACTATCTGGGCCAGCACACAAAACTCCTCGGGCAAGGAGTTCGTGGGCTGGGCCAACTACCAGTGGATCTTCGACTCCCAGTTCGACATCATCGTCAACTCGATTCTGTGGATCGTGATCACACCGATCGCCGCAACGGCCCTCGGCCTCACCTTGGCCCTGCTGCTCGATCGCATGCGTCGCGAGTCGATTGCTAAGTCATTGATCTTCATGCCGATGGCGATTTCGTTCGTCGGCGCATCGATTATTTGGAGCCTGGTCTACGAGTACCGCGCTCCCGACAAGCCGCAGGTCGGCCTGCTCAGCCAGATAGTGATGTGGCTCGGCGTGGACGATCCGCCGAAGTGGCTGTTGTGGCAGCCCTTCAATAACTACCTGCTCATGGTCATCATGGTCTGGATCCAGGTCGGCTTCGCGATGGTGGTTCTCTCCGCAGCGATTAAGGCGATTCCGTCCGACGTGGTCGAGGCCGCCGAACTCGACGGCGCAACCGGTTGGAAACTCTTCTCGCGGGTCACCATCCCGATGATTCGTGCGACCCTCATCGTTGTCGTCACCACGATCATGTTTGCGGTGCTCAAGATCTTCGACATCGTCCGAGTGATGACCAACGGCAACTACGGCACCCAGATCGT
>CAJXUJ010000063.1 GCA_913061025.1 uncultured Actinomycetes bacterium
ATCACAGAATGTCTCCCGGTCGGTAGCCGGCGGCCTCGGGGTAACGGCTCGTGACGGCCTCCACCTGCTCGGCCACCGCACGCACTTGAGCGGTGGCAGCTCCCGTGAAATCGAGTGGTTCGGCAACAACCGAACGGATAGTCCCTTCGTCTAGCCCTATGCGATCGTCGGCGGCAAGGAGAGCGAGCAGATCGTCGGTTTCACCCTCGCGCATCCGAAGCGCAACCGCCACGGCATGTTCCTTGATCGCCTCGTGGGCGCTTTCGCGTCCTTTCCCTGCGCGCACCGCGGCCATCAGGACCTTGGTGGTCGCGAGGAATGGCAGGTAGCGCTCGAGTTCGGCGTCGATCACGGCGTCGAAAGCACCGAAGCCATCAATCACCACGAGGAACGTCTCAAGTAAACCGTCCATCGCGTAGCACGCATCGGGCAGCGCCACACGACGGACCACCGAGCACGAGACATCGCCTTCATTCCACTGTTGCCCGGCGAGATCGGCCGTCATCGTCGCGTAACCGCGCAGGAGAACGTGCATGCCGTTGATGCGCTCGCACGAGCGCGCGTTCATCTTGTGCGGCATCGCCGAGGAACCGACCTGGCCCGGACGGAATCCCTCGGTCGCCAACTCGTTTCCGGCCATTAACCGCACCGTGGTCGCGAGGTTGGACGGGCCTGACGCGAGTTGCACCAGCGCCGATAGGACGTCGTAATCCAGCGAGCGCGGATAGACCTGACCGACGCTGGTGAGAACCACATCAAAGCCGAGGTGGTGGGCGACGCTCTGCTCGAGGGATGCCAGCGCGTCCACGTTTCCGTCGAGGAGATCGAGCATGTCTTGCGCTGTTCCGACCGGACCCTTGATACCCCGAAGCGGATAGCGCGCGATCAGCTCCTCGAGGCGAGTGAACGCCACGAGCATCTCGTCGGTCACGGTGGCGAACCGCTTGCCGAGGGTGGTCACCTGCGCGGCCACGTTGTGCGAACGGCCGGCAATGGGCGTTTCGGAGTAGGCGACGGCGAGTCCGGCGAGTCGATCGAGAGCGGCTACCGACTTATCGCGCAGCAACTCCAACGAACTACGGATCTGCATCTGCTCGACGTTCTCGGTGAGATCGCGTGACGTCATTCCGAGGTGAATCGATTCGTGCCCGGCGAGGGAGTTGAACTCCTCGATGCGTGCCTTGACGTCGTGCTTGGTGACGCGCTCGCGCTCGGCTATCGAAGCAAGGTCAACGTTCTCGACGCACGCCTCGTAGTCCGCGATAACCGCAGAGGAAATGTCGAGGCCGGCAGCCTGCTGGGCGCGCATGACCGCGATCCACAGGTGGCGTTCGGCGACGATTTTGGCTTCGGGTGCCCAGATCGCCTGCATCTGATCGGATGCGTACCGGTCGGCCAAGACATTCGGGACGCTTCCGGAAGACCTGTGGCTCACCCGCCTATCCTTCCACGCCACTAGTCACCGGAGGAGGTGGCAGCGCGCGCCGCAATGTCCCGTCGATGGTGTGAACCCTCGAGGGTGATGAGGTCAACGGCTGCATAGGCCCGCTCCCTGGCTTCATGCAACGACGAGCCCACCGCGGTGACCGACAGCACCCGCCCACCGCTCGCAGTAACTGAGCCGTCCTCCATCACGCTGGTTCCCGCGTGCAGGACGTCGACTCCCACCTGCTGTCCTGCCGCATCGAGGCCCGAGATGGGATCGCCCTTGCGTGGCGACTCGGGATAGCCATGAGCTGCGAGCACGATCGTCACCGCTGCATCGTCACTCCACTGCGGCTCCGGGTGCGCGGCCAACGCTCCGGTGGCCGCTGCCTTGAGCAGTCCACCGAGCCCGGAGCGGAGTCGGGCGAGAACGACCTGGGTCTCCGGATCGCCGAACCGAGCGTTGAACTCGACCACGCGAACTCCGCGGGAGGTCAACGCCAGACCTGCATACAAGAGTCCGGAGAACGGAGTGCCGCGCGCGGCCATCGCATCCACCATCGGCTGCAGGACCCGCTCGGTCACCTCGTCGACGAGATCACCCGGAGCCCACGGAAGGGGCGAATACGCACCCATGCCACCGGTGTTGGGGCCGGCGTCGTCGTCGTAGGCCCGCTTGAAGTCCTGAGCTGGCTGCAGCGGCACCACCGTTGTCCCATCACAGATCGCGAAGAGGGACACCTCGGGTCCATCGAGGTATTCCTCGATCACCACCGGATTACCCGCGGCGATGCACGCGAGGGCGTGATCCATCGCGGCCTGCCGGTCCTCGGTGACCAGGACACCCTTGCCCGCCGCGAGGCCATCGTCCTTCACCACGAAGGGGGTTCCGGGTCGGGTGATGGTGTCGAGGGCTTCCTCGACCTGGGCATCGTTCCTGCAGACCCGGGCCATTGCGGTCGGCACTCCGGCTTCCGCCATCACTTCCTTGGCGAATGCCTTACTTCCTTCGAGGCGGGCCGCTTCAGCAGATGGACCGAAGCAGTCGATCCCTGCCGCGCGGACGGCATCTGCGGCACCGGCCACGAGAGGGGCTTCGGGCCCGATGACGACGAGGTCCGCGCCGCGGTCACGAGCGAGGGTCGCGATCGCGTCCGCATCGTTGACATCCACCGGGAACACCGAGACGTCGGCAGCGATACCGGCATTGCCCGGTGCGCACTCGACCGTGGAGACCTGATCGTCGCGCAGCAATGCGCGCACCAACGCGTGCTCACGAGCACCCGATCCGATGACGAGAACGTTCACGCTCTCGAACCTACCGGGTGCTCCCCGACCCCCGATGCGGCGTCAGGCGCCGGTGTAGTGGGCATCGACGATCGAGAACACCTCGTCGATGATCGCCAGACCCTCCTTGGCCTCAGCCTCGGTGACGGTGGCCGGCGGCACCACGTGCATGCGGTTGAAGTTGGTGAACGGCATCAGACCGCGCTTCTTGGATTCCACGACGATCTCGGTCATCGCTGGTGATGTTCCGGCGTATGGCGCTAGCGGCTCGCGGGTGGCGCGGTCCTTCACCAGGTCCATCGCCCAGAACACGCCAAGCCCACGCACTTCACCGATGATCTTGTGCTTGTCCATGAGCTCGCGCAGCCCCGGACCGAGGACCTTCTCGCCAATCTCGGCGGCGTTCTCGTTGACCTTCTCCTCCTTCATCGCGTCGATGGACGCAACGATCGAGGCGGCGGCCAGCGGGTGGCCGGAGTAGGTGAGTCCACCGGGGAACACTCGCTCGTCGAAGGTCGCAGCGATATCCGCAGAGATCACCACACCACCAACGGGCACGTAACCGGAGTTCGATCCCTTGGCGAAGACGATCAGATCGGGCTGAGCGGCCCAGTTTTGGAAGGCGAACCACTTACCGGTGCGGGCAAATCCCGACATCGTTTCGTCGGCAATCCACACGATCTCGTACTTATCGGCGAGCGCGCGGACACCCTCGAGGTATCCGGGCGGCGGGACAAGGATTCCCGCGGTGCCGACAACGGACTCCAGCAGGATCGCACCGACGGTGCCGGGACCCTCGAACTGAATCACCTGCTCGAGGTGCTGAAGCGCGCGCTCGGTTTCCTGCTCAGGCGAGTCCGACCAGAACGGCGAGCGGTAGGGGTACGGACCGAAGAAGTGAACGTGCTGCGATGCGTACTCATTCGGCCACCGGCGCGGGTCACCCGTCGCGGCGATCGCCGCGCCCGTGTTGCCGTGGTACGAGCGGTAGGTCGAGAGCACCTTGTGCTTGTGGGTGTGCAGACGCGCCATGCGAATCGCGTTCTCCACCGCGTCCGCACCACCGTTGGTGAAGAAGACCTTGGCCATGTTGGGACCGGCAAGGTCAACGATGCGCTGAGCCGCTTCGCCGCGCTTGTCGTTCGCGTGCTGCGGGGCAATCGTCGAAAGTTTCGCGGCCTGCTCTTGAATGGCAGCGACCACCTTCGGATGCTGGTGCCCGATGTTGACGTTCACCAACTGCGAGGAAAAGTCCAGGAACTTGTTGCCGTCGTAGTCCCAGATGTAGGAACCCTCGGCCGCCGCGACGCACATCGGGTTGAGCGACCCTTGCGCACTCCACGAGTGGAATACGTATTGCCGATCAAGGTCATAGACGTGCTGGCCTTGCTCAGGATTCGGGGAAAACGACATACCTACTCCTCGTTACTCCCAGTGGTATTCGAAGCGTAGGGCCGCGCGAATGTTCAGGACAATACGGGCGGCAATCAGGTCACAGCCAGCGGATTGATCCACGAGACGGAGGGGAACTCCGCGAAGTCCGAGTCGGCTGAATAGACCGTGGCTCGATGCTCGATCGCGAGGGCCGCTAGGTGCGCATCCATCGTGTGCCTTCCAGCAACGCCGCGAGAAACCAGCAACCTCTCGACTATGTGCAGGTGCTCGTCGCGCGGATCGATCATTCGCACACACTCTGCCGAACGCCACTCCCGGACTACCGCCATGGCACTTTCGACGGGAACCGGAACGCCCGAATAGTGCGGACCCGTGCTGATGCGGATGAATCCCATGACAACCATCCACGGCAGTCCGACGGGAACCTGCCCGGAGAGCGTTGTCGACCACCACTGATGAGACTGCGCGTGCCGCTTCTCTTGGGGGTTCGTCGCGTAAAGCAGGAGATTCAAGTCAGGGATGATCACCGATTCCGTTCCCATTCGTCATCCGTCTGCATCGCAAGATCGAGCGCCTTGGTGACATCGATACGGGGCGCTCCCATGTCCAGAGTCGGGGCGACGATCTCGCGTGGGGGGTCTGAGTCGAAAAGTCCCCGACGCATCACCTCATTGACAACTTCCTTGAACGAGCGTCCGGTCGCGCGGGCGCGCTCATGCAGGGCCATGAACAGATCGTCGTCAAGGGTCACGGTGGTGCGCATCCCACCAGGCTAGCCTGTGGACATCAAGGCATCAATCGAGCAATTAGACCCTCACGTACTCCCGCCCACTCACTGGCGAGCACCGAATACATGACGGTGTCGCGGATGGAATCGTCCTGCCGCCGCTGATACATCCGCAGCACTCCCTCGCGGGTGGCGCCCAGCCGCTCGATCGCCGCCTGACTACGCACGTTGCGGATGTCTGTCTTCAACTGGACGCGGCTCATCTGCGCCTCATCGAAGGCCCAGCTCAACAGCAGCAACTTGGCAGCCGGGTTGACCCGACCTCCCCACACCTGCGGCGCGTAGGTCGTGTGCCCGATCTCGACTCGAGCGTCCACGACAGAAAGATCCAAGAACGACGACGTTCCCACGACTGCACCGCCGAGGCGGATGGTCCACATCCATCTTCCAGAGGCTTGCGCCTGATCAATCACCTCCGCCCACTGCTGCGCTGAGGACGGCCGACCTTTGACGTGCGTCCACACATCATCCGAGTCAAGAGCGTTGAAAAGCTCCGCCGAATCATCACGGACGCTCGGGCGAAGTTCTACGTCGTCATATGCGAGAACGAGATCCTCTCGCCACGGCCAACTCGCCGCAGGGATCGGACCCTGAGAAGACTCGTTAGTCGATGAGGTCATGGACCGAGATGGTCGCGTTGCGATCTTGGCCAACACCGATCGCACTGATGCGGCACTGCGAGACGTCCTCGAGGAACTGAACGTAGGAGCGCGCGTTCGCCGGTAGATCATCAAGGGACTGCGCGGTCGAGATGTCCTCGGTCCAACCCGGCAGGTACTCGTAGATCGGCTTCGCGTGGTGGAAGGCGGTCTGTGTCTCCGGCAATTCATCAACGCGCGTGCCGTCGACGTCGTAAGCGACGCACACCGGGATCTGTTCGAACCCGGTCAAGACGTCGAGCTTGGTCAAGAAGATGTCGGTGAGGCCGTTCACCCGCGCGGCGAAGCGAGCGATCGGCGCATCGAACCAACCGCACCGACGGTCGCGACCGGTGGTGACGCCGCGCTCACCACCGATGGTGCGCAGGCGGTCGCCATCGTCGTCGAAGAGTTCGGTGGGGAACGGGCCGGAGCCAACGCGTGTCGTGTAGGCCTTGAGGATTCCGATCACCCGGGAGATGCGCGTCGGTCCAATTCCGCTGCCGGTGCAGGCGCCGCCCGATGTCGGGTTGCTCGATGTGACGAACGGGTAGGTGCCGTGGTCCACGTCCAGGAGAGTGCCCTGGCCACCTTCGAGCAGGACAACCTTGTTCTCATCAAGAGCGTTGTTCAGCAGCAGCGAGGTATCGCGCACCATCGGACGAAGCGTCTCCGCGTACTGAAGGAGTTCGTCAACGATTGCATTGGCGTCAATTGCGCGGCGGTTGAACACCTTCACCAGAACCTGGTTCTTGTTGAGAAGCGCTCCTTCAACCTTCTGGCGAAGGATCGACTCATCGAATAGGTCCTGGACACGGATGCCTACTCGGGCGATCTTGTCGCTGTATGTGGGGCCAATGCCGCGTCCGGTCGTTCCGATCTTGCTCTTGCCGAGGAAACGTTCGGTGACCTTGTCGAGGGTGACGTGGTACGGAGTAATGAGGTGCGCGTTCGCGCTGATGACGAGCTTGGAGGTATCCACGCCCTGCTGTTGGAGACCGTCGATCTCTTCGAGAAGGACCGCCGGATCCACCACCACACCGTTGCCGATGACCGGGGTGACCTCGGGCGTCAAGATCCCGCTGGGAAGGAGGTGGAGGGCGAACTTGCGATCCCCGATGACCACGGTGTGACCCGCGTTGTTTCCGCCCTGGTAGCGGACGACGTAATCGACGCGACCACCCAAAAGGTCGGTCGCTTTCCCTTTACCCTCGTCCCCCCATTGGGCACCGACGAGCACGATCGCTGGCACGAGCGGAGAGGCTATCGGATAGTGGTTTCACTCAGATTTCGGCAAGCGCCGAACCGAGGGCTCGACCCGAGAGCCACGCTGCTTCGACCCGTGGCCCACCTGCCCACGCGTCGCCGGCCAGACCGACGGGCAACTCGGGGTGGATCCAGTAATCGTCGTCGAGTGCGGCCATCGGCTTGGCCAACGACCACCGGTGCGCCCACGACCACGCGGGCAACGGCTCGATATCCAGGACCCGGCGGGTGGCTGCGATCGCCTGCGGCAGAACTCCGCTCGGATCATCGAGATGACCGGCCGCGAAGACCGGATTCACGTGGGCCACTAGCACCGGAGCGCCGTCTCCGCGGCGACTGCCGTCGTCGGCGATCCAGGTGAGGACGGGATCGTCGTTCACGAACACACCGTCAAGATCGATCCACGCCTTCTCTTCGAAGACGAGCGTCACCGCAATCACCGGCTCCCAGGTAAGGCCGACGTCGGGAAGCGTGCCGGAAGGCAGGAGCCGCTCTGCCTGTGGCTGTGGCATGCACA
>CAJXUJ010000064.1 GCA_913061025.1 uncultured Actinomycetes bacterium
GACCACGAGCACCGAGGCACCGGAACCGACGAGGGCGTCGCCTAGTCCCTGCGCAAATGCGTCGAGTCCAGCCTTGGTTGATCCGTAGACGTAGTTGGAGCGCCGGGCTCGGTCGCCGGCGACGCTGGACAGGACAACGAGGTGGCCGTGTCCCTGTTGTCTGAGTCGGCGGGCCACATGTAAGCCAACGCTCACCGCACCGGTGTAGTTGACGGTGGCGACATGAACAGCTTTCGCTGGATCTGCCTCGGCGTCCATCTGATCACCGAGGACACCAAATGCCATGATCACGATGTCTATGTCACCGTTATCGAACACTTCATCGACGAATGCCTGGTGACTTTCGGTATCGGTCGCGTCGAACGTCGCTACCTCAACCGTCGAGATACCCGCGTTACCGAGCGCCAGGGCTGCGTCGTCGATGGCTTCGGACGGCCGACCAGCGAGCACGACTCGGCGCAACCGAGTACGGGGTAGTGCCTCGATCGTGGCGCGGGCAATTTCGCTCGAACCACCCAACACGAGAACGGACTGCGGTTCACCGAGCGCATCGATCACAGTGACAACCTTCTTCCTAGATCGGAGGTGAAAACACCCTTCGGATCCATGCGATCACGCACAGCCTGCCATTCGGCGAGTCGCGGGTAGGTGCGGGCAACCATCGACGGGGACTGTCGGGAGTCCTTCGCGAAATACAAACGCCCGCCCTCCGACGCGACGAGTTCGTCGAGCTCGTCGAGCACCGGGCCAAGTTCGTCGATACCCGCGGGAACATCGGCGGCCAGCGTCCAGCCCGGCTGCGGAAAAGACAACGGCGCGGGGTTGGCAGGACCGAATCGCTTCAGCACCGTGAGGAAACTGGGGGCACCGACATCCTTCAATCGCGACAGAGTGCGTTCGACAATCCAACCCGCAGAGTCGGGAACCACGAACTGGTATTGCAAGAAGCCCTGCGGTCCGTAGATGCGGTTCCAGTCACGGACTCCATCGAGAGGATGGAAGAACGACGGAATCGACTGGATCTCCCCGACGCGATTCTTCGGATGCTTGCGGAACCACGCCTCGTTGAAGGCTCGAACCGACGCCGAATTCAACAAGCCGTTTGGAATGAACGACGGCGCCGAGGGCAGCGACGGCGTCAGGTACTCCAACGGATCCGCTGAGTCTTTGCCCGTCAGTTGCTCGCGCCGCGCGTGGTCGCCACGGGTCAAGACGCCTCGTCCGGAGGAAGCAACGCTGTCGATCCAAGCAACCGAGTACCGGTAATCGTCATCGCCCTCGATCATCCGGGACATGACGTCATCGAGATCGGCACATCGAACGGTGTCCACACTCATTCGTGACGTTTCGATCGGTAGCAATCGGATAGTTGCTTCGACGATCACACCCGTCAGACCCATGCCTCCGACGGTGGCCCAGAACATCTCCGAGGTCTCGGCGTCATCGGGTGCAAGGACACGAGCCTCCCCGGTGCCGTCGATGACCGTCATGCTCGTGACGTGCTGCCCGAAGCTGCCCTCCACGTGATGGTTCTTGCCATGAATGTCCGCGGCGATGGCGCCACCGACGGTGACGAACCTGGTGCCTGCGGTGACCGGAACGAAGAACCCCGCGGGAACGATCGCGCGAAGGATCTGATCGACGCTGGCACCCGCGTCCGCCGTGAGCGTTCCGGCTGCAACGTCAAGGTCGATGCGGTTCAAGTCCGTCATGTCGACGACCGTGGCGCCGCCACTTTGCGCAGCATCGCCGTAACTGCGACCGAGTCCGCGTGCAAGAACGCCGCGGTTCCCTGCACTTCGCACAGACGAAGTGACGTCGTCGTAGTTCGAAGGCGTTGTCACCGTCGCGCGCGAAGGCGCCGTGCGACCCCACCCGGTCAGCAGACGATCGTCGTCACGGACGGTCAACGGTGAGGTCACGTCACACCCCCAATGCGCCCAGGCCGAACAGCACCAACCACGCCAGACCGAGGAACAGCAACACTCGATCGCCGAGCGCGGTGTCTTCCGGGGCCTCCGCGCTTCCGCGGTCGACGCTGACGCCGTATCGGAGAAGGGCGAGCACGAAGGGCAGCACGCTCCACTGCGCCCACGGGAAACTCGACGGCGTCTCGGCTACGTCGAACGCCCACAGGCAATACGAAGTAATGGTGACCGCAGCCGCCACTCCCCACACAAAACGCAGGTAGCCGAGTGTGTAGCCGTCGAGCGACTTGCGTTGGTTGCCGCCATCCGCACCACCGCTGCCGTCACGGACGAAGCGATCGAGTTCGCTATAGCGCTTGCCAGCAGCCATGAACAGCGATCCAAAGCCGGCGACGATCAAGAACCACTCGGAGATCGGCAGCCCGGATGCCGCACCACCGGCGATTGCACGCAGCAGGAAGCCCATCGCGAGCAGCGCGAGTTCGATCACCGGTTCGTGTTTGAGGAACATCGAATAGGCGAGGGTGAAGACGGCGTACGCGGTGACAACGCCACCGAGAGCGAGGGAGATCGCGAACGACAACGCGAGTGCCGCAACCGCGAGCACCGCCGCTGCGATCACGGCAACGGTGACGGACAGGTGACCGGCGGCGATCGGCCTGGCCCGCTTCTTCGGGTGGTTGCGATCGGCTTCCACATCCCGGGCGTCGTTGATCAAGTAGGTCGCGCTGGAAATGAGACAGAACGCGACGAAGGCGCCGATGCTCGGGAGGAGAACATCGACATCGAAGAGTTGACCGGCGGCGAGCGGGGCCGCGAACACCAGGACGTTCTTTGCCCACTGACGCGGGCGCATCGCGGCGATAAGCGCCACCGGCGTGGAGCGATCCTTGATCGACTGATCCGGGGTCGTGCTGGTCACGTGTAGATCACTTCTCGTTCTTCGTGCTTGCCCGGCTCGGAGTCGCCCACGATCCGGGCGATCTGCGGGACGACGAGGATCCAGGTGATGACGTGCATGACACCGAGCCAGATTCTGGTGGACCACAGGACGTCGTCCGGCTGGACCGCGAGGGGCACGAACGAGGCAATCGCGATCAGGGTGCCGACCCAGAACACGATCCGCCCGGCCCCGCGGCGCCCACGCACGATCAACGATGCAATGGCGCCGATTTCGGCGGCGATCAGCGGGAGGAGCAGCACGGCGAACCAGGGCACGACGGCCATTCCAGCGGCCGTCTCTACTTCCATGGGGACCCCGAGGAGGCGGGCGATGCCGTAGAGGACCAGGCACACAAGCCCGGACCAACCCCCGGTCACGGCCGCGGCGTACGCCATCGTGCGAACGCCAGGGTGGGCCGAGGTGGGGGGAGGAATCGGGGTAACCGAGTCCGACCAGCCGCTCATGGGGCCCATTGTGGCGGGAAGTCCTTCCCCTGTGGTCCCCACCCACGAGAACACGCGCTTGCTCTTGCAATCACCCCGGATCGGGTGCATCATTAAGTTACTGGCCAGTAACTTAGCCGGCTTCGGAAGCGAGTCAAAGGGGAGTGCCATGTCGCACTACAAGAGCAACGTCCGGGATCTTGAGTTCAACCTGTTCGAGGTATTCGGTGCAGGCGATCGGATGGGCAGTGGCCCGTTCGCCGAAATGGATCCCGACACCGCGCGGGAGATCCTGCACGAGGTCGACCGACTCGCCGTTGGTCCGCTGGCGGAGACGTTCGCCGAGGCAGACCGCACCCCACCGGTGTACGACCCAGCCGCCAAGACGGTCACGATGCCCGAGGGCTTCAAGAAGTCTTTCCGCGCGCTGATGGACTCCGAATGGTGGCGACTCGACCTTCCCGAGCACCTCGGCGGCAGCGGCGCACCCCCATCGCTGCGCTGGGCCGCGAGCGAGCTCATGCTCGGCGCCAACCCCGCCGCGTTCCTCTACATGTCCGGCCCGAACTTCGCTGCGGTCATCGATGCGCTCGGCACCGATGAGCAGAAGGAATTCGCCAGCGTCATGATCGACAAGGGCTGGGGCGCCACCATGGTGCTGACCGAGCCCGATGCCGGTTCCGATGTTGGCGCCGGTCGGGCGAAAGCCTTCGACAACGGTGACGGCACCTGGCGCATCGAGGGCACCAAGCGATTCATCACCTCTGGCGAACACGACATGGCCGAGAACATCGTGCACATGGTTCTCGCGCGCCCCGAAGGCGCCGGACCGGGCACCAAGGGCCTGAGCCTGTTCATCGTTCCGAAGTTCCACGTCGATCCCAAGACCGGTGAAATCGGAGAGCGCAACGGCGTCTACGCGACCAACGTTGAAAAGAAGATGGGGCTCAAGGCTTCGTCGACCTGCGAACTCACCTTCGGTGAGAAGGAGCCGGCCATCGGTTGGCTGCTCGGCGAGGTGCACGACGGCATCGCGCAGATGTTCAAGGTCATCGAGTACGCGCGCATGATGGTGGGCACGAAGGCCATCGCCACTCTCTCGACCGGTTACCTGAACGCACTGGACTACGCCAAGACCCGTGTTCAAGGCGCAGACCTCACCCAGATGACGGACAAGACGGCACCCCGCGTGACCATCACGCATCACCCGGATGTTCGTCGTTCGCTGATGCTGCAGAAGGCATACGCCGAGGGCCTCCGCGCACTCGTCGCGTACACCGCCTACTGGCAGGACATCGTCGCCATGGGACAAGCCGGCGATACGAACGTCGATCTCGACATGGCCGAGCGGATGAACGATCTTCTGCTGCCGGTCGTCAAGGGCGTGGGTTCCGAGCGCAGCTACGAGATGCTCGCCGTCTCGCTGCAGACGTTCGGTGGCTCGGGCTTCCTGCAGGACTACCCGCTCGAGCAGTACATCCGCGACGCCAAGATCGACACCCTCTACGAGGGCACCACGGCTATCCAGGGCCTGGACTTCTTCTTCCGCAAGATGGTCCGCGATCAGTTCAAGGCGATCTTCTACCTGGCTGCTCAAATCACCGAGACGGTCAAGGGAGACGAGGGCAAGGGCGCACTTGCGAAGGAGCGCGAGCTTCTCGGCGTCGCACTCGAGGACGTCCAGGCGGTTGTGGGCCGGCTCGGCGAGTGGGCGATGGCCTCGCAGCAGAACCCCGAGGAGATCTACAAGGTTGGCTTGAACACCACCCGGCTCCTCATGATGAGCGGTGACCTGCTCATCGGTTGGCTACTCCTGCGCCAGGCCGAGGTTGCCATGGCGGCACTTGATGCTGGTGCCAGCGATCGCGACAAGGCCTTCTACGAGGGCAAGGTCGAGACCGCGAAGTGGTTTGCGCGCAACCGGCTCCCGCTGCTCACCGCAGAGCGGGCCGTCGCAGAAGCCACCGACGACGACATCATGCGCCTGCCCGAGGAAGCCTTCTGACCGCTGTGCTCGTGTAGTCGAGCATCCCGAAACATTCACCTGAGAAGATCAGGGAATGGCCTTGGGGGCGGTACCGGTAGTGGCGGGCATGAACGTGCCCGCCCTGGTGGTGCCCGCCGCTGCCTCGAGCACCGAACTCAGCACGCTCTTCTTGGAGTTCGGGCTTCTCATCCTCGGTCTCGGCATCATCGCCCGGCTCGCCCGACGCTGGGAGATGTCCGCTGTTCCGTTCTATTTGATCGCCGGACTGCTCGTGGGCGAGGGCGGGTTCGGTGCGGTCGACGCCAGCGACACACTCGTTCCGACCCTCGCCGAACTCGGCGTCATCCTGCTGCTCCTCCTGCTCGGCCTGGAGTACTCCGGCGACGAACTCGTGCAGACCGCTCAGCGGCAATCGCGCTCCGGACTTATTGACCTGGTCGCGAACTCGCTACCGGGTGCGCTCGTGGGTTTCGCCTTCGGGTGGGGTGTTCCCGGAGCACTCGCGTTGGCCGGCGTCACGTACATCTCGTCGTCCGGCATCGTCGCGCAGGTTGTCCGAGACCTGAGATGGCGTCGAAATCCCGAGACCAAACCCGTGGTGTCCGTGCTGGTCCTCGAGGACCTCGTCATGGCGCCCTATCTGCCGATCCTCACCGTCGTGCTCACCGGAACGGGTCTGGTCACCGGACTCATCAGCGTCAGCGTTGCTCTCGTCGTCGTTGCCGTCGTCATCGTGATCACCCTCAAGGGCGATACGAGCTTCAAGCGGTTCTTTGATGCGAGCGAGCCTGTGGGCCTACTGCTGGTTGTCTTCGGCGCCGCGGTCGCCGCCGCCGGGCTCGCCGGACTGGTGCAGTTCTCGCCCGCCGTCGCGGCCTTCCTCGTCGGTCTGCTGCTGACCGGGGAGCTCGCCGAGGTCGCGCGTCGCCGCCTGGACCCCTTGCGTGAACTTCTCGCCGCGGTCTTCTTCGTCTACTTCGGCCTGTCCACCAACGCCGCCGATCTGCCCGCGGTGCTGCTGCCCGCCGCCGGTCTGGCAATCGTGACGATCGCCACCAAGTTCGTCACCGGCTGGTTCGCCGCCGGGACAGTCGAGGGTGGAACCATCTCGAAACTTCGCGCCGGAGCCCTCCTGAGCGCCCGCGGTGAATTCAGCGTCATCATCGCCGGCCTCGTTGCCGTGAGCGGTGTTCTGCCACCGACTTTCCAGGCTTTCGTCGCCGCCTACGTACTCATTACCGCCACCGCCGCGCCCTTCCTCGCGCGGTGGGCCGAGCCCCTTGGTTGGTGGTGGGAGCAGCGACCAGGACGCGTACGCTCGTAGGCGTGACAACCCTGCTTCGACTGCTCATTGCTGCTTCCCTGGCCGTCGCCGGTTCCCTCACTGTGGCCGTCAGCGCAAGTGGTCATGCGAGCCTGCTTTCCAGCACTCCCGAAGACGGCGCTGCTTTGGATATCGCGCCCGAGGATGTGCGCTTCACCTTCAGCGAGGAGTTGTTCGCCGAGTTGATCGAGGTGTCGGTTCTCGATGCCGCCGGCGATCTCGTGATGGCAACTGAAGCGGAGCAGACTCCACCGCCCGGCACCGATGTGATCGTGCCGTGGCCGAGCGATCTGCCCCCGGGTGAGTACTCGGTTGCCTTTCGAGTCGTGTCCGCTGACGGACACCCGGTGACGGGGCGCATCACGTTTTCGTACGCAGCGGTAGCGGAGGCGACGCCAGAGCCGACGGCCGATCCGACACCGGAACTCTTCGAAGAATCGGCGCTCGACGACGCCACTGTTGAAGCGACACCATCCGTCGACGACGCCGCATCGTCACCCGAAGCCGACGTGGTCATCGGGGAAGATCCGGTCACGCGCGGCGAGCCCAACTCCTCGATCATCGGCCCATTACTGATCGCGGCCGCCGTCATCGTCGGAATCGGCGTGGTGTTCTCGATCATCATGTTGGCCCGGCAACGGAACTGACGTTCCATGAAGCCGACTGTCCAAGA
>CAJXUJ010000065.1 GCA_913061025.1 uncultured Actinomycetes bacterium
AGGGTCGCTCCCGGTGGGGCCGATCTGATTGAGGAACTCGCCGCGTCCGCCCGACGGGTTCAGCTCTCGCGCCGTTTCCTCAACGACGCCGTGCGAGCCTGTTCCCAACTGCGCCGGCAGCGGATGGTGCGGTGGTTCCGGCTCGCCGGGCACACTCCGTGGCCGACGCCGGTGGAACTCGATGATTCCGTCCCCGCGGCCTTGGCCGGGTCATGAGACCGACCGGCCTCGGGATGCCGAGGTATTGAGGCGCTCTACGATGGGCAGTCCATCCGGTTACGAGTGAGGTCTAGGTGAACGAGCAGGTAGGAACCGACCGCGTCAAGCGGGGTATGGCGGAGATGCTCAAGGGCGGCGTGATCATGGACGTCGTCGATGCCGAGCAGGCCAAGATCGCCGAAGACGCCGGCGCCGTCGCGGTGATGGCCCTCGAGCGGGTGCCCGCCGATATCCGCGCTCAGGGCGGCGTCGCTCGGATGTCCGACCCCGAGATGATCGCCGGCATCATGGAGGCCGTTTCGATTCCCGTGATGGCCAAGGCACGCATCGGCCACTTCGGTGAGGCGCAGGTGCTGCAGTCCATCGGAGTGGACTACATCGACGAGTCCGAGGTTCTCACCCCGGCCGACTACGCCAACCACATCGCTAAGTCCGGGTTTACTGTTCCCTTCGTTTGTGGGGCGACCAACCTCGGTGAGGCGCTGCGGCGCATCACCGAAGGTGCCGCGATGATTCGCTCCAAGGGCGAGGCTGGAACCGGTGATGTCTCCAACGCCGTCACCCACATGCGCAAGATCCTCGGAGAGATCCGACGCCTGCGCTCGATGTCCGAGGATGAACTCTTCGTCGCCGCCAAGGAACTCCAGGCTCCCTACGACCTCGTCGTGGAGGTGGCGCGCGAGGGCAAGCTCCCCGTCGTGCTGTTCACCGCCGGTGGCATCGCGACTCCTGCGGACGCGGCAATGATGATGCAACTCGGTGCAGACGGCGTCTTCGTGGGCTCGGGAATCTTCAAGAGCGGTGATCCGAAGGCACGCGCGGAAGCGATCGTCTCTGCCACGCGGCACTTCGACAAGCCGGAGATGGTGGCCGAAGCTTCGCGCGGGCTCGGTGAAGCGATGGTTGGCATCAACGTGGCTGACCTCCCTGTTCACCACCGCTTGGAAGACCGCGGCTGGTGAGTGGCGCCCCGTTCGTCGGGGTGCTCGCGCTGCAGGGAGACGTGCGTGAGCACGTTGAAGCGCTCGAAACAGTCGGTGCGCGGTCGGGGGCGGTTAGAACCCTCGAGGAATTCCGCGGTTGCGATGCCGTCGTGGTTCCCGGTGGTGAGTCGACCACCATGTCGCGGCTAGCGCTCATCGATGGTTGGTTCGAGCCACTGCGGGAAGCGCGGTCGGCAGGCATGCCGATGTTCGGCACCTGCGCCGGGATGATCATGCTCGCCGATCAGGTGCTCGATGCCCGCCCCGATCAGGAAACCATCGGGGGTTTGGACGTCGTCGTTCGTCGTAATGCGTTCGGCAGGCAGGTCGATTCCTTCGAAACCGACATTTCGGTGCCCGTTCTCGGCGCTGAGGCCTTCCACGCGGTGTTCATCCGAGCACCGTGGGTGGAGAGCGTGGGTTCGGGAGTGGAAGTCCTCGCGGAGATTTCCGACGGCGATCGCGCCGGTACCATCGTGGCCATTCGGCACGGTGGTCTGCTGGCGACCAGCTTCCACCCGGAACTGACATCCGATGTTCGGTTCCACCGGTACTTCGTGGACATGGTCCGCGAAACGGTGTGACGAGATGAGCGATAGGCGAAGGAGTAACGCATGAGCGGCCATTCCAAATGGGCGACTACCAAGCACAAGAAGGCCGTCATCGACGCCAAGCGGGGCAAACTCTTCGCCAAGTTGATTAAGAACATCGAGGTTGCCGCTCGGCAGGGCGGTGGGGATCCCGCTGGCAATCCGACGCTGTATGACGCAATCCAGAAGGCGCGGAAGTCATCGGTGCCGCTGGACAACATCGAGCGTGCGGTCAAGCGCGGATCAGGTGCCGAAGGTGGGGGAGCCGACTGGCAAACCATCATGTACGAGGGATATGGCCCGAGCGGAGTTGCCGTCCTCGTCGAATGCCTGACTGACAACCGCAACCGTGCCGCTGGTGAAGTACGCGTCGCCATGACGCGCAATGGTGGCTCAATGGCCGACCCCGGATCGGTCGCCTACATGTTCAATCGCAAAGGCGTGATCATCGTTCCGAAGGCCGACGGTCTTACGGAGGACGATCTGTTGATGGCTGTCCTCGAGGCGGGGGCCGAGGAGGTCAACGATCTCGGTGAATCTTTCGAGATCGTCAGCGAGGCAACGGATGTAGTGGCAGTTCGCACCGCTTTGCAGGCCGCCGAGATCGATTACGACTCGGCCGAAGCGACATTCCTTCCGTCGGTGACCGTTCCGCTCGATGAGGATGGAGCGACGAAAGTCTTCCGGCTCATCGAAGCGCTGGAGGACAGCGACGACGTCCAGAACGTCTACGCGAACTTCGACGTCAGTGACGATGTCATGGAGAAGGTGGGCTAGGTCGTGTCGGCCGATGCGCCCGGCAAGGTCGGTGCTCAACTGCGGGGCTGGGATGCCGCGACGTTTCGTACGGCGTCTGGCGATCCGCGGATGCGAAGCACGGTGGTGGCGCTTGCGGTTCTGGAGAGCACTCCGGACTGGGAACGGCTTCGCACGCGGCTCGAGCGCCTGACGCACTTCGTTCCGACGCTTCGTATGCGTCCGCTGTACGGGCTCTTCGGGTTGTCCGCGCCTCGGCTTGCGCTCGACCCTGACTTCGATATCGACGTGCACGTGCATCGCTACTCATTGCCCGAGGGCAGCGGTTGGGATCAGTTGCTGGGCGATGTTCGCAGGATGTCGCTGACTGATTTTGATCGCAACAGGCCGTTGTGGGAGGCGGTCCTGGTCGAAGGCCTGCCGAATGGTGAAGCGGCTTTCGCGTTGAAACTCCACCACTCGATCGCGGACGGTCAGGCAACGGTGATCATGGCGCTGTCTTTGTTCGAGCTCGGCCAAGATCCCAATCCCGACGACCCGCCCACGCCCGAGGTTCCCCGCGGGGAGGACGTGAATCTTCTGGAAATCGCCCGGGCGAACGTTGAGGACAACCTGCAGAAGTTCCGCGATAGTGCCGAGGGTCTGCTGCGCGCGGGTGGACAGGTGGCGCTCCAGGCGCTGGGTGATCCCGGCGGGGCACTGGATGTAGTGCGCACGACGGTCGGTTCGCTTACGAAGGCTGTCTCGGTTCCCGAAGCGCCGCTATCTCCCGTGTGGGTCGAGCGGGGCACCACATACCGGTTCGGGGCTTTCGAGTTCCCCTTCGAGGGTTTGAAGCATGCCGCCAAGTCACGTGGTTTCAGTGTGAACGACGCCTTTATGGCGGCCGTTGCGAGTGGTGTCGAGCGCTACCACGAGCGTCATGGTGCACCGATAGCCGAGATACGAGTCAACGTCCCGATCAGCCTTCGCGGTGACGCTGGCGATCGCAGTGCTCAAGCCTCCAACGCGGTGGCAATCGCCCGTTTCGAGATGCCGGTCGAGGGACTAGACGTGGACGAGCAGATGGCAGCCGCGCACGAACTCGTCGACGCCTGGCGGGGTGCGCCGGCGATGCGAATGGCCGATCCGCTGGCCGAGGTCAGTTGGTTCGTCCCTGTGCCGGTGCTCGCGCACGCGGCCAAGGCATCGGATGTCACCACGAGCAACGTCCCCGGACCACCGATTCCGCTCTACCTCGCCGGAGCCAAAATGGTCGCGGCCTTCCCGCTCGTCGCCACGATCGGCGCGGCGGTGAACGTCACGATGGTCACCTACGACGGCTCGGCCTGTATCGGAATCTCGACCGACGACCGTTCGGTCCCCGACCACGCGGAATTGGTCGAGGATCTGCGCTGGGGATTCGAACTGGTCACCGGGGATGTCGTGGGGTCCGCTGACCGCTACGCGGCGAGTCACGCCGGAGGTGGCACACCCTCCGACTAGCGTGGCGAGGACCGAGTAGGGAGGGCCACCGTGGCGGAGACGACGCGAGTCCTGGGAGTCGATCCCGGGCTCACCCGATGCGGTGTCGCCGTGATCGAGGGCGCGCCAGGCCGCAAGGTTTCCCTCATCCACATTGGGGTCTTTCGGACGGATGCGAACGAGTCGATCGATCAGCGCCTGATGCTTCTTGAGCGAGACCTCGAGTCGCTGGTGGAGGAATTCCAGCCGTCGGTCGTCGCGGTGGAGAGAGTGTTCAGTCAACACAACGTTCGCACCGCCATGGCAACGGCGCAGGCGGCTGCCGTTGCGCTGTTGGTCGCGGCTCGCCGAGGGATTCCGGTCGCCCTCCACACCCCGACCGAGGTGAAGGCCGCCGTGACGGGCAGCGGACGTGCGGACAAGGCTCAGGTGACCGCGATGGTCACCCGCGTGCTCTCGCTGACCACCGCGCCCAAGCCGGCAGACGCCGCGGATGCAGCGGCGATCGCGATCTGTCAGGCGTGGCGCGGCGCTGCTCAGTCTCGGCTAGAACAGGCTCGAGCCCGGCACGCACGCGCTCGGCAGGCCGAAGCGGTGGCCGGTCGATGATCGATCGGGTTCGTGGCACCGTGCTGGCTTTGGGCGCCGACTTCGTCAGCGTCGACCTCGGAATGGTTGCGCTGCGGGTTGTGGTGCCCCCGCAAACATCGGCCGAGATGCGCCTCGGCGGCGAGGCGGACCTGCACACGGCACTCGTGGTTCGCGAGGACTCCTGGACGCTCTACGGATTCGCAGACGGCGAGCAGTGCCGGATGTTCGAGAAGGTTCAGACGGTTAGCGGAATCGGACCGCGCATCGCTCTTGGGCTTGTCAGCGTCCTCGGCCCGGAGGAACTACGGCGCGCGATCGATGCAGAAGACCTGGCTTCGCTGACCCAGGTTCCCGGCATCGGCAAGAAGGGTGCGCAAAGGATCGTCTTGGAGTTAAAGGACAAGATCGAGCCACCAACGTCTGGTTCGCCGGGTTCTCCTTCGGCCGGTGGCGTGGACCAGGGATGGAGGACGGCGGTGGCCGCGGGTCTGACGTCTCTGGGGTGGAATGCAAAAGAGGCGGATGCGGCGATCGAATCTCTGGCTCCGCGGTTGAATGAACTCACCGACCCGTCATCGCCCGATGTTGGCGTTCTGCTGAAGCAGGCCCTGCGGAGTTTGGATCGGTCATGAGCGTCCTGGATCCAGACCCCGACGACGACGATTCGATCGTCGAGGGAGCCCTGCGGCCGACGTCGCTCGGTGAATTCGTCGGCCAGGATCGGGTCAAGAACCAACTCGGCTTGGTCCTTGAAGCAGCGAAGAGGCGCGAGGGAGTCTCCGATCACGTCCTGCTCAGCGGGCCCCCGGGTCTAGGCAAGACAACGCTTGCCGCGATCATCGCCAGCGAACTCGGGGCTCCCATCCGCATGACGTCCGGCCCAGCGCTCCAACATGCCGGTGACGTCGCAGCCGTGCTGTCCAGTCTGCAACCGGGCGAAGTGCTGTTCATTGATGAAGTCCACCGCACCGCGCGCGCTGCGCAGGAGATGCTGTACGTGGCAATGGAGGACTTCCGGGTTGACGTCGTCGTCGGCAAAGGGCCCGGCGCAACCGCCATTCCGCTCGACATAGCGCCGTTCACCCTGGTGGGGGCAACCACGCGTGCTGGGCTGCTTCCGGGGCCGTTGCGCGATCGCTTCGGTTTCACCGCCCACCTCGACTTCTATGAAGTCGCTGATCTGGAACGCATCGTGCGTCGCAGTGCGGGACTCCTGGACGTCGATGTCACCGAGGAAGGCAGTGCGGAAATCGCCGGACGTTGTCGAGGAACCCCGCGTATCGCCAATCGGCTTCTTCGACGGGTGCGCGACTGGGCACAGGTTCACGGCACGGGTGTCGTCGATGCAGATGCGGCCGGGGCGGCGCTGGAGCTGTACGAGGTGGACATCGTCGGTCTCGACCGAATCGACCGGGCGGTGCTCGAGGCGATAGTCGACCGATTCGGTGGGGGACCGGTCGGCCTCAGCACGCTGGCCGTGGCGGTCGGGGAGGAACCCGAGACCATCGAGACGGTGGCCGAGCCGTTCCTCGTGAGACTTGGACTCCTCATGCGGACACCGCGGGGGCGTGTTGCGACCGTGGCCGGTTGGCAACACATCGGTCGCACCGCCCCAGCTGACACCCCCGGGGCTGGCCAGGGTGTCCTGCCGTGGCTGACTGATGACCAACCCGCTGATCAACCCGCTGATCAGCCGGAGGATCCGTCGGAATAGGACCGTGACACTCCTAGGCCAACGGCTTGTGCTCGTCGGCCTCTAGGTACCCTCGTCCCCGCTGGAGATTCCGGCCCTCTGCCCCGCAGACAGCACGTCAGGAGTGCCCCGTGGACCTGGTCGCCCTCGCACCCATCGCGCTACTTGTCGTGGCCTTCTACTTCCTCCTGATCCGCCCCCAGAAACAGCGGCAGCGCCAGCAGGCCGAAATGGTCGCAGCACTTGCTCCCGGCGCCCAGGTGATGACCACCGCGGGAATGATGGGGACCATCGCCGTCGTCGCCGACGACGAAATCAGCCTGGAGATTTCCCCCGGGGTCTTCGTCCGCATGGTTCCGGCTGCCGTCGCCAAGGTTCTCGAACCGGCCCCCAGCCTGGACGCTCCGCAGGAGCCGGGTGAGGCGACCTGATAGCGATCAGACTTCGCGCACGTCATATCTAAGCGCGACCGACCGACATAAACGGGCCGACGAGCCCGACCGCCAACGAGGAGACCTGTGGCACCACCTGCGACTTCCAAGCCGGGACGATCACTGATCGCTCTGGTCGTTTTGCTGATCGGCGGGATCGTCTGGGCGTTTTGGCCCGGCAGCGACTCCTCCGTTCGCCTTGGCCTTGACCTCCAGGGTGGGACGCAGGTGATCCTGGTTCCCCAGCCGGTTGTGGAGGGCACGGAGATCACCGAGGAGCAACTCGCTCAGACCGTCGAGATCATTCGTGCCCGCGTTGACGGACTGGGCGTTGCCGAGGCAGAGGTCACGACCCAAGGCTCGGGCAATTCCGCGGCGATCGTGGTTGCCGTGCCCGGTGTCGGCCAGGACCGCGTGGTCGAACTGGTGCAGCGGACCGCGTTGCTGAACTTCCGGCCCGTGTGGAACGTGTTGAGCCCGTTCCCGACTGACGCTGCTGCGGATCCCACAGCCGAGGGCGAT
>CAJXUJ010000066.1 GCA_913061025.1 uncultured Actinomycetes bacterium
GCACACAGCCTCCTTCAACATCGAGGTCGATGACCAGCGTGCAGCGTTGGCTCAGTCTCAGATCAAGCTCTTGAATGCGCGACAACGCTATGCCGTTGTCGACTCCTCGGCCCTCATCGACGTTCTTGAACGGATTGCCACCGGTGATGTCGATCCCGCTGATCCGACGGTTGTGGGGCTCTGTGTGCGCGAGGAGCGATTGATTCGATCGGTGCTGCGCCTGCACCCGGAGTTCGTGCAGGTGCACGTCGACTTAATCGCGCTAGCCTCTCGCGCCCGGGATCTTGGCGTGGAGTTGAGTATCTCGGCGAGTGATGACGTTCGCGGTGATCGCAACCTGATGTCCCGCGAGCGTGGACTGCAGCTCTTGGAACTGGCTGAGCCGGGGTCAAACGCCCGGGTGGTTGTTTCAAGTCAGGCCGATGAATGTGTGTTCCGAATGGTGGTCGAGGTGCCCAGCGATCGACTCGAAACCGCCGCGGCTATCGGTGAGGTTCTCGACGAGGACGCCGGGTTGGTCGTCCTCGAGGAGTCGTGGGAGCCCCTAGTTGGCGAGGACATGGCGGATAGGACACCATCAATCCATGGAGCCTGACGTGGACGCGGTCGGTGGGGGAACGTCAAGCCCGCTCACCATTGGAATCATCGACGACCACGAACTCGTGCGACAGGGCTTGTCTTCGCTTCTTGCCGGCGCGGTCATTGCGGAACAGCGCGTGGACGTCGTTTACTCAGGGCTCGATGTTCAGCAATGCATCGCCTGCCAACCGCGGGTGGTGCTCCTTGATGTTGATCTTGGTCCGGGGAGCGATCCGGTCGAGGTGACGGTGGGGACTTTGCAGGACGCTGGCATGTCCGTTCTGTTGATCAGCGCCTTCGATGATGCCCGCAGTATTCGCGCCGGCCTCGCCGCGGGAGCTTTGGGTTTCGTTCCTAAGAGGGTGTCCCTGGACTCCCTGGTCGAGGCGCTCGGCACGGTCTCGGCCGACGAGCTCTACCTTTCGGTCGATCTGGCAGCGATCCTGGCCGCGGCGGTCGAAACCCCTGATCTCAGTCCGCGTGAGTCCGACGCGCTTCGGCTCTACGCCTCAGGCCTGTCCATCGCCGCGGTCGCACGACGAATGCAGATCTCCCCGCATACCGCCAAGGAGTACCTGGACAGGGTTCGGGCGAAGTACGCGGCCGTTGGTCGGACCGCGCGGACTCGAACCGAGTTGTATGCGGCGGCGCGCAACGACGGACTGTTGACCGAGGATTAATGCCGGCTTGTCCCGGCTATGTCCGAAATTCGGCCACTCTGTCCCCTCATTAGGGGACCGGCGAGCCTGGCCGCCGGAAGACTAACCCGCAACCATGAGAACGCCGGCGGCCGCGGGGGAGTCGCCGGCTATTTCATTTCTTGACCGGTTCTTGTCCGTTCTAGAGCGCTGTTGCGAGCCGGATCTGACGCATCGTCGCCGAACCGGTGGCCTCGGAGTCCGTCCCATCGTCGAGCGCGATTTCCCGGTGCGCGCCATCGGGGCCGAAGCCGGCGGTGCGCAAGATGTGTTGACGGGCGTCATCGCCCGGAGCGATCCAGATGGTCAATTCCCGTGCCCCCACCGACCGCGCGTGGTCCGCGAGCGCCGCGAGTAGTCGACTGGCGTGCCCGTGTCCACGGTCCGACGGGTATACCTCCCAGACCGCGATCTCGGCCGTCTCGCCGGTGGCGTCGCTGTCCTGAGACGGAGTCAGTGCTGCGAAGCCGACGACCTGCGAGCCGCTGGTCGCGACCAGGAGCCGAAACCCTGGACCCGGTGGTGCGATGACAGCCCGGGTCCAGGCGAGCTCGGCGTCGGCATCCTCCAGCGCCGCGAAGACCTCCTCGGGCCAGGAGTAGTCGTGGCGCCAGCAGGCCCCTTGGATCTGAGCTATCGCCGAGGCGTCTGCCGCCGTTGCATCTCTGACGAATCCGGGCTCGCCGGTGCGCGTTTGATCGACCATGGGACGAGTCTTGCGCAGGTATGGTTCACCGCGTGGTGAACCTCCCTGAGCCTGATACCGAATCCGCCGGTTCCATGAGCGGTGATGCCGGAATCGAGTTCCGAAGCGACGTAACCGTGGAACTCGTGCGTGCGAGTGCACAAGACGCGGATGTCGTTTTTGCGGCTCGGGTTTCGACCGCGGGTGAGGCGAGTGTCGAGGACGTCGACTCCGATGCCGAACGCTCGACCGGCCTGATCCGCTATCTGATGCGCGAGCGCCACGGCAGTCCGTTCGAGCACAATTCCATGACCTTCTTCGTGCAGGCACCCATATTCGTCTGGCGCGAGCACATGCGGCACCGGATCGCGAGCTACAACGAGGAATCCGGCCGCTACCGGGAACTGCGTCCCGTCTTCTATGTCCCCGATAGCAGCAGAGCGATCGTGCAGGCCGGAAAGCCCGGCGCTTATGAATTCCACCCCGGATCCGCTGAGCAGTATGCGTTAATCGACTCCGCCGTCCGGGAGTCCTGCACTGTCGCCTATCGCGAATATCAGCGGATGCTAGAGGCCGGGATTGCCAGGGAGGTAGCCCGCATGGTGCTGCCGGTCACGATCTACTCGTCCGCGTACGTCACCATGAACGCCAGGTCACTGATGAATTTCCTGTCCCTGCGGAAGAAGAGCGACGACTCTACGTATCCGAGTTATCCGCAGCGGGAGATCGAGATGGTCGCCGAGGCCTACGAAGACCACTTCGCGCGCCTGATGCCCATCACGTACGAGGCGTTCGTGGCGTCCGGCCGAGTCGCCCCCTAACTGTTCGTGACCGATAGCCTGAGCGCCATGTCCGACCACGCGACCACGCGACCGACACCGTTCGGCGTCATGCTCACGGCGATGATCACCCCCTTCGCCGAGGACGGTTCCCAAGACCTCGACGGTGCGCAGGTACTCGCGACGCACCTGGTGGACGAACTCGGCCACGACGGGCTGGTGGTCAACGGCACCACGGGCGAATCGGCCACCAAGACCGACCGCGAAGACCGCGAACTCGTCGCCGCAGTGGTGGAAGCCGTGGGGGACCGTGCGTGGGTTGTGGCTGGAGTCGGAACGAACGACACCTCGCATTCGATCGAGAGCGCCAAGGCGGCCGAGGCAGCCGGTGCGCACGGACTCATGGCCGTCGCTCCGTACTACAACCGTCCCCCGCAGGCCGGTTTGATCGCGCACTTCCATGCGATTGCGGACGCCACGGAACTGCCGCTCCTGACCTATGACATCCCGAAGCGAACCGGTGTTGCGATAGAAACCGAAACACTCGTGCGCATCGCCGAGCATCCGCGGATCGTCGCGAACAAGGACGCCAAGGGCGACCTCGACGCCACCCAGTGGGCGATGGCCCGTACCGACATCGGGTGGTACTGCGGGGACGACATCTTGAATCTTCCGATGCTCGCGCTCGGTGCTTCGGGTCTGATCTCCGTGGTCGGACACGTCGTGGGAGATCGACTCAAGGCGATGGCAGAGGCGCTGGCTGCCGGGGATGTGTCGCAAGCCCGCACCATCAACGCCGAACTGCTTCCGGTCTACACCGGCATGTTCCGCACCCAAGGCGTGATCTTGACGAAGGCCGCGTTGCGCATGCAGGGACTGCCCGCCGGTGGCGTACGCCTACCGCTCGTCGATGCGACCGAGGAGCAAGAACAGCAGTTGCGCATCGATCTAGCGGGCGTTCGCGGCATCGGTGCGTAGTAGTGCATCACGAGGACATTCCAGAGCCCGCGGCGCTTGAACCGGGCACGCTTCGCATCCTGCCGATAGGCGGTCTCGGTGAGATCGGCCGCAACATGGCGGTGTTCGAGTTCGACGGCTCGCTATTGATCGTCGACTGCGGGGTGCTCTTTCCCGAAGAGTCCCAGCCCGGGGTCGACCTCATCCTCCCGGACTTTTCTCCGATAGCCGACCGACTTGAGGACGTCGTCGCGATCGTCTTGACGCACGGACACGAGGACCACATCGGTGCTGTTCCGTACCTACTGCGGATGCGCCCGGATATCCCGATCTTCGGAAGCACGCTGACCCTGGCCTTCATCCGAGCCAAATTGACCGAGCACCGGATCAGCCCCGAGCTGCGTGAGGTGAGCGATCGGGAGAAGGTCGAGATCGGACCGTTCGGCCTGGAGTTCCTCGCCGTCACCCACTCGATACCGGACGCCATGGCCGTGGCTATCACCACTCCGGCCGGTCGTGTCCTGCATACCGGCGATTTCAAGGTCGACCAGTTGCCCCTCGACAGCCGGGTCACCGATCTCAACGGCTTTGCCCGACTCGGTGATGAAGGCGTCGACATCCTGATGATCGACTCCACCAACGCCGAGGTGCCCGGATTCATTCCCAGCGAGCGCGACATCATGCCGGTGCTCGACAACGTCTTCGCGAAGGCCCAGGGCCGCGTGATCGTGGCGTCCTTCGCCTCACACGTGCACCGCATCCAACAGATCATCGACATGGCGGTCGAACACAAGCGCAAGATTGCTTTTGTCGGTAGGTCGATGGTGCGCAACATGCACATCGCGCGTGACCTTGGATTCCTGCGTATCCCCGAAGGCACCCTCGTCTCGGCCGATGATCTGGCCAATCTGCCGGATGACAAAGCCGTGCTGATCTGCACGGGTTCGCAGGGTGAGCCGATGGCGGTCTTGTCGCGTATCGCCAACCGTGACCACGCGATCTCCGTGGGCCCGTCGGACACGGTCGTTTTGGCGTCGTCGTTGATCCCCGGAAATGAGAACGCCGTGAACCGGGTCATTAACGGATTGACGCGCCTGGGTGCCACCGTGGTGCACAAGGGCAATGCACTCGTCCACGTGTCCGGACACGCATCGGCGGGGGAGTTGCGGTTCGTCTACAACCTGGTCAAGCCGCGTTACGTCCTTCCGGTGCATGGTGAATGGCGCCACCTGGTGGCCAATGCCAAGGTGGCGGAAAGCGTGGGCATCGATTCGCGCAAGATTCTGTTGATCGACGATGGCGTCTCGGTCGATCTGACCGACCACCGAGCGGTGGTGGCGGGCTACACCCCGGTCGGCTTCGTCTACGTGGACGGATCGAGCATCGGAGACATCACCGAGGCCTCCTTGAAGGATCGTCGGGTCCTGGGGGAGGAGGGGTTCATCTCCATCGTCGCTGTCGTGGACATCGTCGCGGGCAAGGTCGTGGCCGGTCCGGAAATCCACGAGCGCGGGTTCGGCGAGGAGGTGCTCGCGGACGGCGTAGACGAAGTGACCGCGAAGGTTCGCGAGGCACTCGAGCAGGCCCTCGCCGACGGCATCGAGGACGCCCACGATCTTCAGCAGCGGATGCGCCGGGTGGTGGGGCGCTGGGTGAATGCCACCCATCGGCGACGCCCGATGATCGTCCCCGTTGTGGTGGAGGCCTAGGGGGCGCGAGCCCGCCCAAGTCGCCCCACTTTGCTGGGGCGCGTGTTGCGCGTGTGACTACCGGGGATAGAGGTGTTTTCCCGCTAGCCTCCCCGCTATGGCGTCTCGTACGTCCGCTTCCCCACGTACGTCCCGTGCGCGCTCGGCAAGCGGCTCTTCCCGGTCATCCGCTCCTGCTCGTCGTTCCGGGGGCCGCGCCCCGGCACGGAAGGCATCCCGCTCCTCTTCCTCGCGCAATAAGCGGTCCGCCCGCCCGGCGCCTAATTCCAAGCCCAGGCCCCGGGGCAAGACTCGTCCGTCATCACGCTCGAAGGCTCGCTCGCACGGATTCATCGTCCGCTCGATCCTCGCCATCGGCCGTGGACTGAGGTCCATGTGGATTGCCCTGGCCCACCTGGTCGGCACTATCGCTCGAGGTATCGGTCGTGGGGCCCGGGACCTGGATCCTGAACACCGTCGCGATGGTGTGGGTTTGGGCCTCATTGCTGCCGCCGTGATCGTCGCGGCAGCAACCTGGTTCAGCGTCGAGGGCTGGTTCATTGCGTGGGCCGGGGCCATCGCCACAGCCATCTTCGGCGCTCTCGCCTGGATCGCGCCGCTCTGCCTCCTTGCCCTGTCCTGGCGTTTCCTTCGGCACCCGGACCAGAACGCGACGACCGGACGCTTGGTCATCGGCAGCGCGGCTGTCATCGTTGGTGTCGTCGGCATCTGGCATCTGACGCAGGATTCGCCCACGCCATCGGATGGCGCCGAGGCGATGAACTCCGCCGGTGGTGTGGTCGGTTGGATTGCCACCGCACCGGTCGTGGCGGCCGTTGGCCCCATCGTTTCGGGAATCGTCTTGGCGATCCTGCTCGCATTCGGTCTCCTGGTGGTAACCGGAACATCGCTGCAGGCGCTGCGCGGGTACGTGATCCAGTGGTGGCGTTCGATGCGGGGTGCGGCCGCGCTGCTCGTCCCGCCGGATCCCCGAGAACTCGACGGTGAAGCTGTGCTCGACCAGTCCGGTCAGCCTGTGGGAGATGCACGGGGCGCGGACGATGAGAACGACGAGAACGACGACGACGCAGATCTGATCCTCCCCGGTCACGGCCAGGATCTGATGGACGCCGACACCCCCGCCGATCTCCGCGACGCCGACGTGCTGCGGGATACCCCCCTCGCCGGTGATGAGCCCTTCGCTACGCCACTGCCCTCCGATGATCCGTCCAACGAGCGCCCGGCCGCTGGCCTTTTCGTCTCGACCCAGGCTGGCGCGCAGGGTCCGGCTGAGTCGGGTAGTGCGGATGACGACACCGACGTCATCGCCGCCGTAGTTGGCCCTGATGACGACACCCAGGCGTTGATGCCGGTGGCCGCGGTGAGTGACGTCCAGGACACCGTGACGATTCCTGCCGTGACCGATGCACGGGCAAGTGAGCCGAGCATCGACCCCACGCCAGAGGGCTCATCGACCCAATTACCGGTCATGACATCGGGTCGCTATCGACTGCCCAAGGCCGAGCTCATGAAGGCTGGCGCGGGGCATAAGAAATCGACCCCGGCAAACGATCAAGTTGTGAAGGCACTGCGGGAAGTGCTCGACCAGTTCGGGATTGATGCTGAGGTTTCGGGATTCCTCCGTGGACCCACGGTTACCCGATACGAGATCGAGCTGGGTCCGAGCGTCAAGGTCGAGCGAGTGACCGCGTTGAGCAAGAACATCGCATACGCCGTTGCCAGCGCGGATGTGCGGATCCTCAGCCCGATCCCCGGCAAGAAGGCGATCGGCATCGAGATTCCCAACACCGACCGTGAA
>CAJXUJ010000067.1 GCA_913061025.1 uncultured Actinomycetes bacterium
CCGAGAGACGATGCCACGCCCCCGGTTACGAAGAGGTGTTTGGTTTCCGATTGGGAACTCCGCGGCATATCCACGGGAGACCAGACTACTGCGCCGACCGCCCGGCGCGCGCAGACGTGCGCGGCGCGGCGATGTCCCGCTCGGCCCGTGCGACCTCCAGGAGCTCCTCAGCGTGCGCGGCTCCAGTCTGCGAACCGGACAATCCGCTGAGCATCCGTACGAGTTCGGCTACCCGATCCTCGCCTTCCACCCGCAGCACACTCGCCTCGGTGACGGCTCCGTCGGAGTCCTTGGCCACCACCAGATGGTTGTCCGCAAACGCCGCCACCTGCGGAAGATGCGTCACAACGATCACTTGCGTCCCTCGCGACAATCGGGCCAGCCGCCGCCCGACCTCGACGGCCACCGAGCCACCGACCCCGGCGTCGACTTCGTCGAAGATCATGGTTGGCACCGGGGAATCACCGGCCAATGCCACCTCGAACGCCAACGCCAGCCGGGACAGTTCACCCCCCGATGCTCCCTTGCCGACCGGCCGCGGCGTCGCGCCCGGATGTGGGGCCAACAAGACACTGACCGTGTCCGCGCCATGCGCGTGAAGATCGTCAAGATCGCACGACACATCAACGCTCAAGCGAGCGTCCGGCATCGCCAGATGCTGCAGTTCTGCCTCGACCCGAGCGATGAGTTCCTCACCAGCCGACACTCGAAGCGCTGACACCTCCGCGGCCTGCTCACGCACCGACTCCCCCAGCCGATGCTCGGCTGCAATCAGTTCCTCGAGCCGATCTGCGCCGCCATCGGCTGCCGCCACCTGTGCCACCGCATCCTCGCGCCAGGCGAGCACTTCATCGATCGTCGCACCGTAGGACTTTCGCAAGGTGGCCAACCGTGAACGACGCTCCTCCACCCACGCCTGCCGCGCCGGATCGGCATCGACCGTCCGGACGTAGTCCCCGAGTTCGGCATCAACGTCCGCCATCTCGGTGGCCACCGCCCGAATCCGCTTTGCCAGCTGCCCGAGTCGTTCGTCGACGCTCGACATCGCCTCAAGATGATCACCGGTCTTCGCCAGTAGGGCTAGCACCGCCCCGGCGTCGATCTCATCCCCCGATCCACTCACCAGCCCTCGCGCCGACACGGCGGCATCCCGCAGACCGCCCGCGTGCGCGAGCACCGAGGCCTCCGCATCCAGCGCATCGTCCTCACCCGGCTCGGGCGACACATCGTCGATTTCGGCGATACCTAAGCGAAGCAACGTGGCGGTCCGCTCCCGATCCGCCAACGACGCCCGAAGATCCGCCAGCTCGGCTTGGGTGTCTCGCCATTCCTGCCACAGAACCCGATATCGATCCAATGCCTTGGCCAGCGGCTCGCCCCCGAATCGATCTACCAGCATCCGCTGCCACGCGGATTCGCGAAGTCGGGCCTGGTCGGCCTGCCCATGCACGGCAACCAATGGCGACCACACATCTGCCAGCGCCGACACCGGGACCGGGCGCTGCCCTAGATGCGCGCGCGATCGGCCCTTCCCCGACACCGTTCGCCGTGCGATCAACGCGTCCTCGTCGAGTTCGACACCGAGTTCGTCCAGCATCGGCGACACCGCGGCGATTCCTCCGGACTCCAGCGATACAACCGCGTCCACTTCTGCGCTGCCCTCGGGGTCCCGTAGTTGCCCGGCCTCCGCCCGCGAGCCGCGCAGGAGTTCGATTCCGGACAGGATCATGGTCTTGCCCGCACCGGTCTCACCGGTAATGACGGTGAATCCCGGAGAGAAATCCAGGTGGGCGTCGGCGATCACCCCGATCCCGCGGATGCGTAATTCTTCGATCATGGACATTCCTCGATCATCGCCAGTCCACAGTCATCGCCATTCCAGAGTCGTCGCCGTCTCGCCCGCACCCAACGCGTCACGACCGCTGCCGTCCGCGCCACCCTTCGACGGGCAGATCGAACTTCGCCACCAGGCGATCGGTGAACGGTGCGGGTGCCAGGCGCGCAAAACGCACCGGAGTCGGATCGGCGGTCACCACCAAGCGATCACCGGGAAGCACGTCGATGGTGCGTCGACCATCGGCCCACAGCACTGCGGCCGAACCCGGGTCCACATCCAAAGAGATCGAACTACTCGGGGACACCACCAGAGGGCGCGCGAACAACGCATGCGCACTGAGTGGCACCACCAACAGTGCCGCAACCTCCGGCCACACGACTGGACCGCCGGCCGAGAACGCGTACGCCGTCGAACCGGTGGGCGTCGCGCAGACCACGCCATCACAGCCCCAACGCGACAACGGCCGACCGTCAACCTCGACCAGCACATTGATCATCCGCTCGCGGGCGGCCTTCTCCAAACTGACTTCGTTCAACGCCCAGGTTCCATCGACCTGACGGCCCTCCCGCTGCAGCGTGACGTTCAGCCGCGTGCGTTCCTCGACCTCCCAGCGCCGATCGATTAGCGATTCGACGACGAAGGTCACATCCTCCGGCTCTGCCTCAGCGAGAAAACCGACGTGACCGAGGTTCACTCCCAGCAGGGGTGTGCCCGGCGCGGCAACTTCAGCCGCTCGCAAGATGGTGCCGTCTCCTCCGAACACCACCACAACATCGGCTTCTGCGGAGCCGGCAGGAAAATCGTCGGCAATGACGTCTACGCCGGACGAGTCGTCCAATTCAAGGGATTCGATGTCGTGAGCGACCCCGCCGACCTTCGCGCCGGCATCCCCCAGCGCCGCGATCACCGACCGAGCCAACGTGCGCGCGTCGTCACTCGCGGTGTTGACCACCACGAAGACGCGAACAGGTGATTGTTGGCTCACTGCGGTCCTTCCTCAACGGCCTTGACGATCGCCGCGTGAGTCGCGGCGGCGTCCATCCGGACATCATTCCCGCTATCGGTGCTCGCGTCACCCTCTGCCTGCTTCATCCACAGGAAGTACTCGACATTGCCCTTGGGGCCCGGTAAGGGACTAGCCACGCACCCACAGATCCCCAGCCCCAGATCCCGCGCCGCGTCGGCCACCGACGACACCGCCTCGATCCGCAACCCAGGGTCCGTCACCACCCCCGAACCGACGCTTTCCTTGCCCACCTCGAACTGGGGCTTGACCATCAGCAGGAAGTCGGCGTCGGACCCAGCAACTGCCACCAGCGCCGGCAGCACCAGTCGCAAAGAAATAAAGGACAGATCGGCGACGACCAGATTCGGTGTGAACGGTAACCGAACCGATTCGTCGCCCTCTCCGTCGCTAGCTCCGAGACGACCGACCCCACCGATATCCCCGAGATACCGAACGTTCGTGCGCTCGAGCACCGTCACACGCTCATCGGACCGCAGCGGCCAAGCGAGCTGCCCGTAACCGACATCCACGGCGAGCACTCGAGCAGCCCCTCGCTCAAGCAATACCTGGGTGAAGCCGCCCGTGGACGCGCCCGCATCCAATGCATCGACTCCGGTGACGTCCACACCGAATGCATCAAGGGCGCCGATGAGTTTGTGCGCGCCGCGCGAGACGTACCGACTCTCGGGGGCCTCGCGCAGTTCGATCGCCGAGGCATCGTCGACCTGACTGGCGGCCTTGGTCGCAGTGTTTCCCGCGACCGTCACCCGACCTTCCTCGATAGCAGCCCGGCCCTGCTCGCGGGAGGTCACCAATCCGCGGCGCACCAACTCCGCGTCGAGCCGACGACGCGTCATGAATCGACCATTAACCAGGCCGGCACGAACTAGGCCGACTCGTCCTCGGAAACCAAGCCGTCAAGGGTCGCACGCAAGGACGCCTGGACCTTTTCGTAGACGGCCGCGTGCTCATTAACATCGGTATCCGCGAGTGCATGCAGATCCTCGAGCGCTGCATCAACCGCGGCGTTACCCGTGGGCTCCCACACCGGCAGCACAGCCTCGGGCAACGATGCCTCTTCCAAGACGAGGACGCTCTCCTCGTTAGAAACCGCGTCAATGACAGCCTCGTCCACCACCGTTACGGCTTCGCCCCCATCCGGGCCGACTTCAAGGTCGACCTCAGGCTCGACGTCAGAGTGGCCCGTAACAACGGTCTCGGAACTCTCGAAGGACTCTGAGGTCATTCGGGAACCACCTTCTTCTTCACCTTGACCGGCTTGGGTTCATCGGCGGAAGCCTCCGGAGCAGACGGAGCCTGCTCCGTTGATGCAGAGGACGACGCTGGTGCAGCTTGCTGGGCTTTCTCCAAGTGCTCGATTCGGGCCCGCAGTGCGGCTAGTTCATCCTCACGAACAAAGCCCATCCGACCAACGGCCTTGTCGACCTCGGTGCGCACGATGCCCACAAGCAACTCGCGATTTTGCTTCGAGGTGGTCAGGAGATCATCCGCGATGTCCTGCACGGAATCCATCACATCGGGGGTCTTGCCGGTCAACTGCATGCCCTGGTTCACCAGCGCCATCGCGGCGTCTCGGGCCTTACTCGCCGTGACCTCGGTCAGCCCACTGGCCAACTGCACGTATCCACGCAATCCGTCCAACATGCTCATCGCCTCCTTGCCCTCCAGCCTAGTCCGGACCCCACCTAGGAATCGCGAGCTCGCAGCCCCTCAGCCGCCGCCCGGCAGGCCTCCTGCCACTCCTCTCGAACATCCGACACGTCGACACTGCCTGACCAGATTCGATGCAGCAGCGCGCGAACCGGATCGAGGGGATCGACTTCAAGTGGATCGACAGTAAGCGGATCGTGCTCACAGATCTCTACGTCACGTGGTGCGCCGGCCAGGCACCGAAGGTCGGCGGCGAGATAGCGCGGTCGCGCCACCGGCTCGAGACCTGCCAGCAACCCCAGGTCATCAACCGTCAGCACCCCCGTAAGCACGAGAAGCGATTCCATGCCCGCCCGATTGGCTCCCTCGATATCGGTGTCCAACCGGTCCCCCACCACCAGCGGACGCGACGCACCCATCCGCCCCGCTGCCAGTTCGAACAGCAGTGGCTCGGGCTTGCCTGTCACGGCGTCTGGTCGCCTACCCACTGCCTCGGCAACAGCCCCCACCAAGGCTCCGTTGCCGGGCGCCAAGCCGTACTGGGTCGGGATATTCCGGTCCAGGTTTGTAGCGATCCACACCGCACCACCGGCGATCGCGTAACTAGCCTCAGCCAATTCATGCCAGCCGACCTCGGGCCCGAAGCCCTGCACCACGGCTACTGGACCTATATGACGATCGCGCACCGGCACGAAACCACCCGCAACGAGCGCGTCCTCGATTCCCGGTCCGCCCACCACCAGAATCTTCGAGCCCGGCTCGAAGCCGGCGTCGATCAAGTAGGCAACTGCTCCGTGAGGTGAGGTCACCACGTTGTCATCAGTCGCTTCAAGTCCGAGGCCGATGAGCTTGGCGGTAACAACCCCCGGCGGGTTCGCGGCGTTATTCGTCACCACGCACCACGGAATCTCACGAACAGCGTCAACCAAGGCTTCGATCGCGTACGGCACCGGCTCGGGACCGCGATAGATCACGCCATCGGCGTCGAGGATCAAACCGTCGAACACCGCGGCAAAAGAATCGGTCACGTGGCGTCCGGTCCAGGCTCAACCGACTTCGTTTCATCGGATCCACCACCGAAGTCGGCCTCTATAGGTCCGTTCAGCGCCAGCCCCGCCTCGCGTCGCGCACGAAGCGTCGCCTTCACCTGACTCAAAGCCTGCGCATAGTCGGACCGGTCAGGGCGCATCACGAAGGCCATCGACAGGTGATCTCGTGATGATGGAAACTGCTGGAGCCGCCACAGCGCCATCCCGAGTGCATAGTGGGCGTAATCGTCATCGGGGGTGCGATCCACCAACTCGGTCAGCACCGCGGTCGCCTCCTCGTAGCGACGCGATTCGAACAGCGCACGACCCAGCGCCTCCAGTACCGAGGGACTGGGTTCGGTTCGTCGCACCCGATCCAGCAACACCACCGCCGCATCGGAGTTGCCCTCGGACATCAGCCGCTGAGCCCGCTGGAACCAGTCGTAGGGATCACCTTCGGGGGCACCCTCGCCCATCGGATCGATCTCCACACCACGATCGTGCCACTGGCGCCTCGACCACCCCATCGCAGCATCCCGACCACGACCATCCCGCCTCGTTGGCCAGAGTCTCCGTTCAGAGTCTTCATCCAGAGTCTCCCCCAGCCGCCGACGCCGCCACTACGCCCGCCGCATGGTCCGAACGTCCACATCCATCGCGCTGCCGAGTCCGGCACCCGACCGCCAAAAGCGCCGTCGAAGCGAGCCCTCGACCTCCACGACGGTCCCCGGCTCCCAGCGATCCAAAGCGTCACGGACCCGCGCTCGGCTCGTCACGCAGGCGATCGAATCCACCGTCACCGCACTCCGGCCACCCGAACCACGCGAACCACCCGAGCCGCTGCCTTCCGAGTCCCTACCCTTCCGCCCCCTGCCCTCGGGCGCTCGATCGACGATCACCGTGAATGACGTAAGTGACATCCCGCTGGGCAACTCGCGGGTTTGATGCCGAGCACCCAGCCTGCCGATGACCGACACGTGAGACGACGTCTTCTGCGTTTCCATATGCACTCCCTGTCCGTTCGTGGGAACAACGCAAACCGATCGCACCCGACAAAGACACCCCAATCCGGCAACGGTGGATCAAAATCCACACCACAATGGATCTGTGGATCCCGTTCGACCAGCACCGATCATCGATGACCTCGGCGACGACGTCTTCGCCATCGATACTCAGATGGCCGGCCACACCGGCATCACATCGAGTTACCTGATTCGCGGATCACGACCCTGCCTCGTTGAGACCGGTACAGCGCTGTCCGCTCAGGTTGTCATCGATGCACTGGCTGAACTCGGGATCTCCGGAGACGACCTCGCCACGATCGTCGTTACCCACATCCATCTCGACCATGCAGGTGGTGTCGGAGATATGGCGGCTGCTTTCCCCAACGCGCAAGTAGTGGTCCACGAGCGCGGAGCGCGCCACTTAGTCGATCCATCGAAACTCGTGGCCAGTGCGCAACACGTCTTCGGACCGGACATGGATCGCCTCTTCGGACCACTTCTGCCAACACCCGCGGAGCGTCTGATCACGTTGGG
>CAJXUJ010000068.1 GCA_913061025.1 uncultured Actinomycetes bacterium
ATCGCGTACGACTCGTCGCAACTGACCGCTGATCAGGTGCCGGGTTCGGTGCTGGAACTCACCGATCCCATGTGGCGAGGTGAGGTGGCAATCGCCCCGACCAACGGCTCCTTCCAAGCGTTCGTGACCGCGATGCGGGTGGCGCTCGGCGACGATGCGACTCGCGAGTGGTTGCAGGGGCTGATCGACAACGACGTCCAGTTGTATGAGAAGAACGGACTCATCCGAGACGCTGTCGATGCTGGTGAGGTTCAGCTCGGACTCATCAACCACTACTACTGGTACGAGAAGGCCGCGGAAGTCGGTGAGGACGCGATGAACGTCCAGGTGGCATTCGCCGAACCGGGCGATCCAGGCGCGCTCGTCAATGTCTCGGGCGCCTGCATCATCGCGGGCAGTGACAACCCGGCCGGTGCCGATGAATTGCTCACGTGGATGCTCTCCGACACTGCCCAACAGTGGTTCGTTGACACTACGTTCGAGTATCCGCTCATCTCCGGAGTGGATGGTCCGACGGGAGTGCCACCACTCGCGGACGTGCAAGGTCCGGACATTCCGCTGGCTGAACTCGAAGACCTGCCGGGAACCCTGCAGATGTTGCAGGATGTCGGGCTGACGTAGGAGGACAGTTCTGACGAGGCGGAACACGCACGCAACGCGGCCGCCGTCGCTCCTGATCGGAGCGGCGGCGGTTGCCGTCGTGGTGACCGCTATCCCGCTTCTCTACCTGATCGTCCGGACCACCGGGGCCGGCTGGCAGGCGATCGCGGACTCGCTGTTCCGGCAACGGACGCTAGAGACGACACTCACGTCGCTGGGTTTGATAGGTCTGGTCATCGTCGGCTGTCTCGTGCTGGCCGTTCCGTCGGCCTGGCTGCTCGCCCGCACGAACATTCCCGGCCGGGCGCTCTTTCTCGTCACTGCGGCCTTGCCGCTTGCGGTTCCGTCCTATGTGATGGCCTACGCGTGGATCGCGGAGTTCCCGTGGATGTCCGGACTGCTGGCGGCTGCCTTGGTGATGTCGCTGGCCACCTACCCGTACGTGGCCATACCCCTGACGGCCGCGCTTCGCTCGATCGACGCCGGCCACGAGGAAGCCGCTCGATCATTGGGGCTTGGCCCACTGGCGGTGGCTCGGCGGGTAACCGTGCCGCTGGCATGGCCGGCCGCGGCGGCAGGCCTGCTACTCGCGGCGCTGTACACGCTCAGCGAGTTCGGCACAGTTGCGATCTTCCGAGTCGATGCCTTCACCCGCGTTATCTACACCGCGTATCGAGCGTCCTTCGATCGGACCACGGCCGCGGTGCTGGCACTACTCCTGGTGGTTTTGGCGCTTGTTCTGGTTCTGATCGAAGCGCGAGCCCGCGGAAAGGCACAGCGGTGGCGCGTGGGATCGGGAGTGACGCGACCTGCACCCCGTCATCGACTCGGCCCGTGGGGCACCGCTGCCGGACTCGCGTGGTTGACCGGAGTTGCCGTGCTCGCCCTCGGAGTTCCCGCCTGGTCTCTGACCCAGCGCCTGCTGGAAAGCCAACGCACCACGTTCGATGCGACCGAACTCCTCGGTGCACTCGCGGGCTCGGTGTCGTCGTCGTTGTTGGGAGCGGCACTAGCACTTGTGCTCGCGCTTCCCATTGCGATCCTCGCCGCGCGCTACGCATCGCGCTTGGTTCGCGGAATCGAGGGAGCGGCGTTCCTCGGTCACGCCCTCCCGGGTGTGGTTGTCGGCCTGTCTCTCGTGTTCTTGACCCTGGCTGTTCTGCCCGCGGCCTACCAGACCCTCGCAATCCTCGCCTTTGCGTATGCCGTGCTGTTCCTGCCGAAGGCCATCGGTGCAAGTAGGTCCGCGATCGCCGCGGTCCCTCCCGCGCTGGAGTCAACCGCGCGCAGCCTCGGTCGCGGACCGGTGCGCGCCTGGTTCACCGTGACGGGTCGGCTCGCGTGGCCGGGCATCGCGGCCGGCACACTGCTGGTGGTTCTCACCGCGATGAAGGAACTCCCCGCCACTCTCATGCTGCGACCGACAGGTTTCAACACGCTGGCGACCGAGTTGTGGTCGCGCACCGAAATCCAAGCGTTCGGGTCGGCGGCGCCGTACGCGCTCGCGATGATCCTGCTTGCCTCGGTGCCGGCATGGCTGATGGGCCGTTGGTTGGCGCGGACCCCTGAAGACGATGCAGGGTCGACCGCGGTGGACGATGACACCGTGCGCACCGACGAGATCACGTACGTGGGGGGTGTTCGATGAGTCAGTCGGCACTCGAGGTCGTCGATCTTGTGGTCGGCTACGGCGGTCCCGCGATCGTGCGCGGGGTTTCCCTCGACGTCGCCGAGCATGAGTTCATCGCCATCCTTGGCGCCAGCGGTTCGGGAAAGACCACTCTTCTACGGGCCGTCGCCGGCTACCTGCGTCCCGAGAGCGGCCTTGTGCAGATCAATGGACGAGTCGTGTCGGATACCCGCACGTGGGTGCCGCCGGAGAAGCGTCACATTGGGATCGTTCCGCAGGAAGGGGCGTTGTTCCCCCACCTCGATGTCGCCGCGAATATCGCGTTCGGTCTCGGTCGAGACAAGAAGGCGGCGGGTGCTCGCGTGCGCGAGATGCTGGAAATGGTCAACCTCGAGGGCTTGGAGCAAGCCCGGCCCCACGAGCTCTCCGGCGGTCAGCAGCAGCGCGTTGCGCTTGCCCGCGCGTTGGCTCCACAGCCCTCGCTGCTGCTGCTCGATGAGCCGTTCTCGTCTCTGGATGCAGCGCTGCGAGCGGATGTTCGCCGCGACATGAGAAGTCTGCTCAGTGACATCGGCACCGCAACCGTTCTGGTCACGCACGACCAGGAGGAAGCGCTCTCTCTCGCCGATCGGGTTGCCGTCATGTCACAGGGCCAGATTGAGCAGGTGGGGGAGCCGTGGGCAATCTACGAATCGCCGGCCACGCTGGGGATCGCACGTTTCGTGGGTGATCTCGTGGAGTTGCCGGTGAGCGCTCTCGACGGCTCGGTAGCGCAGACCCCGGTGGGTCCCGTCGCCGTGGGTTCTGAGCCCGCGACTTTGGCCGGAGGCGTGCTCACGCTGCGACCCGAGCAACTCGTTTTGGTAGCAGAGCGTCAGGTGGGCGGCGACGAATCAGGTGCATCCGGCCGCGTGGAGGCAATCAGCTACCACGGTCACGACAGCCTGACCTCCGTTCGCTTGACGGACGGAACTCCGGTCTCGGTGCGCAGCACCGGCGGCTCAGGGCTGCGGGTCGGAGACGATGTTCGGATCCTCGTCACCGGAAGCGGACGGCTCTACCCACACGAGTAAGCGTCCCGTAGTCTGGTGACGTGCCACGTGGCGACGGGTTACTCACCCATGAGGTCCTTCCGGGAGAGAAGGGACCGCAAGACGCCTGCGGAGTGTTCGGTGTTTGGGCCCCCGGCGAGGAAGTCGCGAAACTCACGTACTTCGGGCTGTATGCACTGCAGCACCGCGGCCAAGAGTCGGCCGGAATCGCCGTCAGTGACGGCTCGCACATCGTCGTCTACAAGGACATGGGACTGGTCTCCCAGGTATTTACCGAGGCCAGCCTCGATTCGCTTCATGGACACGTGGCCATCGGACATGCGCGCTACTCGACCACCGGCTCGAGTGTGTGGGAGAACGCCCAGCCAACCTTCCGCCCGACGGCCACCGGCAATCTCGCGCTCGGCCACAACGGCAACCTGACGAATACCGCGGATCTCTCCGATCGCCTGACCGAGCTGGCCGCCACGTCGGGTGAACTCCCGATCAATGCCGGATTGCATGCCACCACGGACACCGAGGTCATCTCGGGCCTGCTCGCCGCTCATCCCGACATTCCCCTCGAGCAGGCGGCCCTCGAGGAGTTGCCGAAACTGCGCGGCGCGTTCTCGCTGGTTTTCATGGACGACGACGCCCTCTATGCCGCGCGCGATCCGCAGGGCATTCGGCCACTCGTCCTGGGCAGGCTAGAGCGCGGATGGGTTATCGCGAGCGAGACCGCAGCCCTGGACATCGTCGGCGCATCGGTGGTCCGTGAAGTCGAGCCCGGTGAACTCGTGGTCATCGACGCCGAGGGCCTGCGCTCGCACCGGTTCGCCGAAGCCGATCCCAAAGGGTGTTTGTTCGAGTACGTCTACCTGGCTCGGCCCGACACCACGATTGCCGGACGCAGTGTTCAGGCCACCCGGGTCGATATCGGTCGCAAGCTCGCGGAGGAGTTTCCGGTCGATGCCGACCTAGTTATCCCGGTGCCCGAATCTGGCCGTTATGCCGCGATCGGTTACGCCCAGGAGTCTGGAATCCCCTTCGCCGAGGGGCTTGTCAAGAACGCCTACGTCGGGCGAACGTTTATTCAACCCTCGCAAACCATCCGGCAGTTGGGCATCCGACTGAAACTGAATCCGCTGAAGGAAGTCATCGCGGGGCAGCGGCTCGTGGTGGTGGACGATTCGATCGTTCGGGGCAATACCCAGCGAGCGTTGGTACGCATGTTGCGTGAAGCCGGGGCGCTCGAGGTGCATGTGCGCATTTCGAGCCCACCGGTCAAATGGCCCTGTTTCTACGGAATCGACTTCGCGAGCCGCGCGGAACTGATCGCCAACGGTCTGTCCGTTGACGAGATATGTGCGTCGATTGGCGCGGACTCTCTGGGCTACGTGACGCTCGATGCGCTCATCGACGCTACGCATCAACCGAAGAACGAACTGTGTCGAGCATGCTTCGATGGTGTGTACCCGGTTGAACTCCCCGAAGAGGACCGGATCGGTAAGTCTGTTCTGGAAGGCATCGCCAGAAGAGTCGAACACTCGGCCGGAGCCGGCGCCAACGACGCACTGAAGAGAGCGTGATGGCTGGCGCCAAGTACTCCGACTCCGGTGTAGACGTAGAAGCCGGTGAGCGAGCCGTTGAGTTGATGCGCTCCTCGGTGGCGCGCACCCAACGGCCTGAAGTGCTCGCCGGACTCGGCGGATTCGCCGGTTTGTTCGACGTATCCGCATACCGAAACATGAAGCAGCCGCTTCTCGCCACCAGCACCGACGGGGTAGGTACCAAGATCGCTGTGGCGCGGGCTATGGATATTCATGACACCGTCGGCATCGATCTGGTGGCCATGGTGGTCGACGATCTAGTGGTCTGTGGTGCCGAACCCCTATTCCTCACCGATTACATAGCAACCGGATCCGTCGATCCCGTGCGAATGGCCGCCATCGTCGCAGGAATTTCCGAGGGATGCGTGCAGGCGGGCTGTGCGCTCGTCGGTGGTGAGACCGCCGAACATCCAGGACTCATGGAGCCCGATGAATACGACCTTGCGGCGGCCGGAACCGGGATCGTCGATGCGGAGTCCTTGCTGGGTCCAGACAAGGTCCACGCGGGCGACGTACTCGTGGCGATGCGCTCGAGTGGCTTGCACTCCAACGGTTACTCACTGGCTCGGCACGTTCTCATGCCTGATGCGGATGCTCTGAACCGAGTGGTTTCCGATCTGGGAAGAACGGTCGGTGAGGAACTGCTCGAACCGACGCGCATCTACTCACGCGACTGCCTGGCGTTGATCGACGCCGTTGAAGTCCACGCGATGTCACACATCACCGGTGGCGGCATCGCCGCAAACATCGCGCGCGTCCTGCCGGAGAACCTTGCCGCCGATATCGAGCGCAGCACCTGGACACCTCAGCCGATCTTCTCGGTGATCAGCGGTGAAGGTGGCGTGGCCCTGGCCGAGATGGAACGCACGTTCAACATGGGCCTCGGCATGGTCGCGGTGATCGCGCCTCAAGATGTGGACCGAGCCATCGACGTCTTGGCACTACGTGGTGTGGACGCTTGGGCTTGTGGGAACGTGCGCCTTCGCGGCGCTGACGAGCAGGGTGATGCTGCCGCCAAAGGTGGCAGCGGTGGGATCGTGCGGGTGGTCGGCGATTACGTGGACTAGGGCTAGCGAGCCGGTGGCTTAGTCCTCGTCCTCGTCTTCGATGTACTTCGCGTAGGGATCGTCCGCGTACGGGTCGTCGGCATACGGATCCTCAAGGGCGTCCGCGGCGTCGTCGGAGACGTCGCTGGAATCGCTCCCACCGCTCAACTCGGCCTGAAGCCGTTCGAGATCGGTCTGTGGACCGCCGTACTTCAGCGCACGAGCGACCTTGGTCTGCTTAGCCTTTGCTCGGCCGCGCCCCATGGCTCGACCCCCTCATCCGGTTTCCCGGCTCTCGATGGACGTTGTCACGCTGGGCCGCCCGGGGCCGTGATCCCGGGACCACAACGAGCGCCTAGGTTACCCCGCACCCGGCCGGCACCGCATCAGCGGGCCCCTTTCAGCCCCGCGCGGCGGAGATCCGAGCCTCGGCCTCGGCTTCGGCGGCCTTGACGGGGGTGATGCTCTCCCCTGCTGCTCTTTCCAGGACGCTTCGCGTCGTGGCGAAGACTTCCTCGACCTTCGCCCGGGCCCGGGCCACGTCTGCCCCGACGAGTTCCTCGGCCACCTGGATCACACCGCCACAGTTCACGCAAAAATCGGGCGTGTAGACGATCCCCGCCCCCTGGAGGAGATCGCCCACCTCGGGGACCGCCAGTTGGTTGTTGGCGCCCCCGGACACCAGGCGAACCCCGGCTTCCTGGAGATCTGAGACCACCTCGGGCGTGATGAGTCCGCCGAGGGCGTTGGGGGAGAGGACGTCGGGCCGAGAGGCCAGCAGTGCCTCGAAGGAGTCCACCCACTCGATGGCCTCCGGGTGGGCGGCATCCAGGGCTCCGCGGGTCTGGGCGGACGGGTCGAGGGCAATTACCCGGGCACCGTCCTCGAGGAGGTGCCCGATCAGGCGTCCGCCTACCTTTCCGGCTCCGACCACCGCGACCGTGACGCCGGCAAGATCGGGGGACCCGAACGCTGATTGGGCCCCGGCCCGCATCCCCGCGTGCACCCCGACGGCGGTCAAGATGCCGGAATCTCCGACGCCACCGTTCTCCGGAGAGCGCCCCGTTGTCCACCGGCATGTCTCGCC
>CAJXUJ010000069.1 GCA_913061025.1 uncultured Actinomycetes bacterium
TGCCTGACGATTCGGGGGTCACTTCCGCGGACCGTCGGTCATTCGACCGACTCGTTAATTTCACCGATGCCGTCGTCGCCATCGGTATCACGCTTCAACTGCTCCCTTTGATAGATGTGGCCGGTCCACAGGCTGGGCAATCCGTCTGGGAAGTTATTGCGGCAAATCAGGGGCAGGTCACGGCATTCATCCTTTCATTTGTCGTTGTCATTGCCATGTGGTCGACCCACAATCGGGTCTTCAATTCGATGCGCCGTTACGACGGAACGATCTTCACACTGAATGTCATTTGGCTGCTGTTGATTGTGTTCCTGCCGTGGCCGACCGCGATGTATGGCAACGCGGTCAACGATCAAGTGATCGGCTCAGGGGGTGTCGGTCTGCTTTATTGGTGGACTCTGGCCGCCATAAGCGGACTCGGGTCGCTCATCGCCCTCCATGCGGGACGAACACCAGAGCTCCTCGAGCCGGACGCGCGTGCCGAGAGTCACCTGTATCGCTCCATTCGACGATGGACCGGGGTTTCCTTTTTCGCCGCGTTTGCGAGCATTGGAATCCTGAGTGAATTCTTCCCGGGGGTATCGCCGTACCTGGCGCTGCTCCTTGTCCCACTGAACCACTACCTGCGTCGACGATCCGATGCGATCTCACGTGAAGCACACGGCTTACAGGACTCGACCAAGACTGAACGGAGTGCAGATGAGTAACCCCGTCGCGCTGATTACCGGCGGAAGTCGCGGAATAGGAGCGGCGATCGCCCAACGTCTCGTTGAGAGTGGGCATCGGGTGGTTGTCGCAAGCCGAAGTGGTGAAGCGCCCGAGGGTGTGGACGTCGCCGGATCGGTGAGCATGGATGTCTCCGATGCGGAGTCAATCACGGCCGGGCTCGGTGCAGTGGAAGACTCCTACGGACCCGTGGGTGTACTCGTCGCCAACGCAGGCGTTACTCGGGACAACCTGCTCATGCGAATGTCGGATGAAGACATCGACGACGTCCTGGCAACGAATCTAGCCGGATCGATCCGACTGTGCCGGGGAGTGTCTCGGGGCATGTTGCGTGCTAAATCGGGGCGGATCGTGTTGGTGTCGTCTGTTGTGGGCCTTCTCGGTAGTGCTGGGCAGGTGAACTACGCCGCATCGAAGGCAGGTTTAGTGGGTGCGGCGCGATCCTTAGCTCGGGAACTGGGTTCACGGGGTATCACCGTGAACGTGGTAGCCCCGGGGTTTGTCGACACGGACATGACGGCCGAGTTGGACGAGGCACGGCGCGCAGAGATCCTGTCCGCTGTTCCGCTTGGTCGTTACGCTGACGTATCCGAAGTAGCCGGAGTGGTCGACTTCCTCGTCGGGCCTGATGCCGGGTACGTCACAGGTGCGGTCATCCCCGTGGATGGCGGTCTGGGAATGGGTCACTAGGAGGTACCCGTGGGACTGTTGACCGACAAGACGGTGGTGGTGACCGGTGTTCTCACCGATCAATCGATCGCTTTTCACATTGCCCGTCTGGCGCAAGAAGAGGGCGCGTCAGTGATCCTGACGAGCTTCGGTCGCACCATGTCCCTGACCAAGCGCTCGGCATCGCGTTTGCCCACCGAAGCGCCCATCGTCGAACTCGATGTGACCGATGACGAGCACCTCGGATCATTCGCCGAGCGACTCGGTGAGCATTGCGACACCGTCGAAGGACTCGTTCACTCGATCGGTTTCGCGCCTGAGGCCGCCCTGGGTGGGAACTTCCTGAACACCACGTGGCCGGACGTCGCCACCGCGATGCAGGTCTCTGCTTATTCGCTCGCTTCCTTGACGATGGCGACGAAGCCTCGGCTTGTAGCTGGATCGTCGGTCGTGGGTCTGGACTTCGACGCCACCGTCGCCTGGCCCACATATGACTGGATGGGTGTTGCCAAGGCCGCACTTGAGTCGACGTCGCGTTACCTCGCGCGTGACCTTGGCGGTGACGGAATCCGTGTGAATCTGGTGGCTGCTGGACCCATCCGCACGATGGCGGCGAAGAGCATCCCGGGTTTCGATGAATTCGAGAAGGTTTGGCAAGAGCGCGCACCTTTGGGTTGGGACCTCACCGATCCGACCCCCGCGGCTCAGGCCTGCGTCGCCTTGCTGTCACCGTGGTTCGCGGCGACCACCGGCGAGATCGTGCACGTGGACGGTGGCGTGCACTCGCAGGGCGCGTAGCGTCGATTCACGGATGGGCGAGGTGGCAGAGCACGCGTCTCGGCTCATTCTGATCCGGCACGCGAAGAGCGACTACCCGGTGGGCGTCCCGGACCACGACCGGCCACTCAACGCGCGAGGACGGGCCAATGCCCGCGTCATGGGGAAGCTCGTTGGGGAAATCCTCACCCCACTCGGGGATTACTCGCTGGCGTTATCGACGGCGGTGCGAGTGCAAGAGACGTGGAGAGTGATGTCGGAGTCGGTTCCAAAGCCGACGCACAGTTGGAATGATGCGTCGCTCTACCTCGCGGAACCAGACACCATCATCGAAGTAGCGCAGTGTTCCTCCACACCGACCGTGGTACTCGTCGGGCATAACCCGGGAATCGAGGACCTCGCTCGGATGAGTCGGGGCGCGGATTCGGCACGGGACCCGCACACGGGTCGAGCCCTGCGAGACAAGCTCCCGACCAGCTCGGTGACAGTCATCGAGGGTGGACCTTCTCCATGGACACTGGAGGGTTCGCAGATCGTTGGCTTCTACGTCTGCCGCTGATGATCGTGAGACCTCACAGGAGGTCTGTTGATTCTGCTCCGGCAGCGTCTCGGGCGTCGGCGAACTCCACTTCGTCTCGGGTGATGCCCATGAGGTAGAGAACGGTGTCCAAGAAGGGGACGGACACCGACGCGTCGGCAACCGCCCGAGCGGCGGGTTTGGCATTGAAGGCAATCCCCAAACCTGCGGCCTCGAGCATGTCGATGTCGTTCGCCCCGTCGCCGATCGCAATAGTGCGACGGCGGGGAATGCCGAAGCGAACGGCTAATTCTTCGAGGGCCTTCCTCTTTCCCGGCCGGTCGACGACATCACCTACAACCCGTCCAGTGAGGCGACCATCCGAAATCTCCAGGGTGTTCGCACGAAGCTCGGCGACGCCGAGTTGCGCTGCGATGGGCGCGACGACCTGGGAGAAACCCCCCGAGACCAGGGCGATTCGATACCCCAGTCGATTGAGCGTCCGGCAGAGAGTCCTGGCCCCGGGGGTGAGCCGCACTCGGTCACGAACAACGGCCAGGGAACTTTCCGGAAGACCTTCCAGTAGCGCTACGCGCTCGTGCAGGGACTCAGAGAAGTCCAACTCACCGGCCATGGCGCGTTCGGTAACCGCGGCTACGGCCTCCTGCTGACCAGCCTCGGCCGCGAGTAGATCGATCACCTCGTCTTGAATCACGGTGGAATCGACGTCCATGACGACGAGGTACTGTCCACGGGATTCGAGGCCGGTTTCCTGCACGGCGAGGTCGACGCTGCTCTGGGCTGAAATGCTTGCCAGGGGTCGTCGGAGCTCGTCGGGGTCCACGCCGCCACCTTCGAAGGAGATTGCGGTAACCGGGTAATGAGCGACGCGGCGAATCCGATCGATGTTGCCGCCACCGGCCGCGATGACAGTCGCGACATCTGCCACTGCTCCCGGGGTGAGATCGGGTGCCATGAGGGTCACTCGAAACAGTGGTCGTCCCGAGTGGCGTTCGGTGTGGGTCGAGGACTCGCTGTGCGCTCCCGCGGGCTCGATAGCGATGGTTGCTTCCATCTCCAAGTCTCGCGCCAAGGCGAGGAGCGCAGCGTGGAGCGCGCGAAGGCTATTGGGATCTCCGTCGATGGATGTCGCGATGATCAGTCGATCGCGCATCACGATCTGATCGATATCGCGAACGAGTACGGGAAATTCACTGCACGTTGCGAAGAGATCGCGCGTTACACCTGGTCGGTCGCGACCGCTGAGGGTCGCGAGCATTGTTGAATCGGTTCGACGAGGTGCCTGGTTCATGTCGAGCCCACGGTACTGCGGGTGATGGGGACCGAATGCACAAGACCCTAGGGTGATGCCGTGCGCGTTCTCGAGATGACAGACGTGGGGGTCCGTCGAGGTACTTCCTGGTTGTTATCCGACCTGACATGGCAGGTCGATGAGGCGGATCGCTGGGTTGTGATCGGGCCCAACGGTGCAGGAAAAACAACAGCATTGACCATTGCCTCGACGCGCATGTTTCCCAGCGCCGGCTCGGTGGAAGTGCTGGGTGAACGTATGGGCGCCGTTGATCTTTCGGAACTACGCCCACGCGTGGGCTTTGCCAGCAGTGCCTTAATGCGGGAAATCCCCATGCATGAGACGGCGGCGGACCTGGTCGTGACAGCCGCCTACGGCATCACCGGGCGCTGGCAAGAGCATTACGCCGAGGAAGACATGGATCGGGCCAGATCGCTTTTGGCGATGTGGGGCGCCCAGGGATACGCGGACCGTCCCTTCGCTTCACTGTCCGAGGGCGAGCGCAAGCGGGTTCTCATCGCCCGCGCGCTGATGAGCGATCCAGAACTCCTGCTGCTTGATGAACCCGGCGCGGGGCTCGACCTCGCGGGCCGTGAGGAATTGGTGGGGATGCTGGGGGAGTTCGCATCCGACCCCTTCTCTCCGACTCTCATCTTGGTTACCCACCACTTGGAGGAGATCCCGCCGGGTGTGACGCACGCCTTGATCCTCGGAAAGGGTCGGCCAATAGCCGCAGGGCCAATCGCGGCCACGCTCACCAGCGAGAACATCTCCATGGCCTACGGCATGAATATCTCCGTCACTTCTATCGACGAACGGTGGCTCGCCACCGCAACGCGGTGACAGGGAGCGCTGTGAAGGCGAGCACTGCGATGGAGAGCGCTTGGTGATGGCTGCATCTACTTCTGACACGACGCGATGGTTGTTCGCGGATCAACTTGGCCCCCATTTCGACGACGGCGAACCCATCTTGTTGATCGAGGCGAAGTCGGTTTTTGCGCGCCGCGTCTATCACCGGCAGAAGGCGCATCTCATCCTCAGCGCCCTTCGGCATCGACAAGCCGAGGATCCGACCCGGGTCACCTTGCTGAGATCGGACTCATATCGAGACGCCCTGTCGCGCTACCGCGATGAGACCGGCCACGCGATCACCGGGATTGCCGCGACGTCGCGGCCTGCTCGGCGGCTGGTCGAATCCCTCGGCCTTGCGTCTGTTGGCCCGGAGCGTGGCTGGTTCACCCAGCCTGCGGAATTCCAAGCCTGGGTCGATGCTCGCGGGAAACGACGCCTGCTCATGGAGGACTGGTATCGAACGGTCCGAAAAGAGCATGGCGTTCTCATGGATGGGGAGAAGCCCGAGGGTGGGCGCTGGAACTTCGATTCCGACAATCGCTTACCGCCACCGAAGGGTCATACGCATCTGCCCGTGCCCGAACCCTGGCAACCGGTCGAAGACGACATTGATCGAGGAGTCCGAGAAGACCTCGACGCATGGGAAGCGGAGGGAATTCGGTTCTTGGGTACCGACGGGCCGCGACGATTTGCCGTCACCAGATCCGAAGCTATCGAGGCGCTCGACGATTTCCTCGACAATCGCCTGTCTATGTTCGGTCCGTATGAGGACGCGGTTCTGTGGCGGGATCCCTTTATGGCGCACTCGCTGCTGTCGGTACCGCTGAACCTTGGACTCCTGCACCCCCGCGAAGTCGTCGACAGAGCCGAGAACTACTGGCGAGAGGACCGGGCGACACTCGCCAGCGTCGAGGGACTTGTCCGTCAGATCATCGGGTGGCGCGAGTATGTCTGGCACCTGTATTGGCACCTCGGTGAGGAGTACGAAGATAGAAACGACCTCCACGCCGACATCGAGCCTCCAGAGTGGTTCCTTCAGGCTTCAGCAGACGAGGTTGACGCAGCGTGTCTGCGGCATTCTCTGGGGTACGTGCGAGATCTGGGCTATTCCCACCACATCGTTCGACTCATGGTGCTGAGTAACTGGGCACTGCAGCGGGGTTATTCACCACAGACGATGAACGATTGGTTTCGACGGGCGTTCGTGGATGGTTACCCGTGGGTGATGACGGCCAACGTCATTGGCATGGGCCTGTACGCCGATGGTGGAGTCATGGCTACCAAGCCGTACGTATCGGGCGGCGCCTATTTGAAGAAGATGACGGACTTCTGTGGTGATTGTCGCTACAACCCGAAGGTGAGGGTCGGGGAGGATGCGTGTCCGTTCACCGCGGGCTACTGGGCCTTCCTAGACGCCAAGCGAGACATCCTTGCGGGTAATCACCGGCTTGCCACGGCATTTCGGACGCTCGACAAGCTGGCGGACCGCGAGGAACTCATCGATCAGGAGATGCGCCGAGGAGAGCAGGCTCCGTGATCGATTCCCCGACCAGCCTTGCGATCGTGGTTATCGCCGGGTTCATTGCGGGGGCCATCAACGGAGTCGTGGGGTCGGGCACCCTTGTCACCTTCAGTGCCCTCCTCGCTGTGGGAGTTCCGCCGGTCGCTGCGAATGGAACCAACACCACGGGCTTGTTCCCCGGGAGTTTCGCGTCGTCGTACGCCTACCGATCGGAACTGCGGAGTCGACTTCACTCCTTGCGATGGCCCATCGTGGCCACGGCCATTGGTGCATGCTTTGGAGCGCTCTTGGTGGTGTCCCTACCCGAGGAAGTCTTTGCCACGATCGTCCCGTGGCTCATCGCATCGGCGACGGTGATGGTCGCCATTGGTCCACTGCGCACCCGGATCACGTCACGACTGGCGGCGCGTCGCCGAGAGACTGCGGGTGACAGTGCTGGTGTGACCGCACCACGGGGCAGCGAGTCGATCCGCCGGCGTGCGCTATGGCCGTGGACGGGAGTGGTCGGCATCTACGGCGGCTATTTC
>CAJXUJ010000070.1 GCA_913061025.1 uncultured Actinomycetes bacterium
GGCTGCACTTTCGTATTGAAGCCAAGCGAGTTGACGCCGCACACCTCGATCCTGCTCATGCAGTACCTCGTCGATGCGGGAATGCCCTCCGGGGTTGGCAATCTCGTCCTGGGTGCCGGACCGACAGCGGGCGCTCCGCTTTCGAGCGATCCGAGTGTCGATCTGGTTTCCTTCACCGGAGGCCTAACTACCGGCCGCATCATCATGGCCGCTGCTGCCGCCACGGTGAAGAAGGTGGCGCTCGAACTCGGTGGCAAGAACCCCAACATCGTGTTCGCAGATGCGGACTGGGATGCCGCCCTGGATAACGCACTGACCGCCGTCTTCTTGCACTCCGGGCAGGTGTGTTCGGCAGGCGCACGGTTGATCGTCGAGGAATCCATCCATGACGAGTTCGTCGACGCGCTGGTCGAGGCAGCGAAGGGAATCCGTCTCGGTGGACCTCACGATGAGAAGGCACAGACCGGAACACTGATCAGCGCCGGCCATCGAGACAAGGTCGCCGCTTATGTAGCGAATGCTCTGGCGGAGGGAGCCGAGCTTCGCTGCGGCGGGGATGTGCCGGACGATCCTGCACTTGCCGACGGCTACTTCTACCTACCGACCGTTCTCGATCACTGCACCGCGGACATGACGTGCGTGCAGGACGAGTCCTTCGGTCCGGTGCTGACTGTCGAGACCTTTCGAACAGAACAGGAAGCGATCTCTATCGCCAACGACACCTACTACGGCCTCGCCGGCGGCGTGTGGACCAGCGACGTTTCCCGTGCACAACGTGTGGCCAACGCTCTTCGCCACGGCACCATCTGGATCAACGACTTCCACCCCTACCTCCCTCAGGCGGAATGGGGTGGCTTCAAGCAGTCGGGAGTAGGCCGCGAACTCGGAGAACAGGGCTTCCACGAGTACCTCGAGGCCAAGCACGTGCACCAAAACCTAGATCCAAAACCGAGCAAGTGGTTCGACGTCCCAACCAAGGAGACCCGATGACGATGACGAGTCCAGCGCCGGTTGACGTCAGCACCGACGCCGCCATCTCCGTTCGTGGACTGTGGAAGATCTTCGGTGAGAAGGCCAGCGACATCATCGACTCTCCCGATGCGCGCCTTCCTCGACCCGAGCTGCTCGAGAAGACAGGATGCGTCGCCGCAGTCCGGGACGCTTCATTCGACGTTGCCAACGGCGAGGTCTTCGTCGTCATGGGACTCTCCGGATCCGGTAAGTCGACGCTCGTGCGGTGTCTCACGCGCTTGATCGAGCCCACCGCGGGTGAAGTTTTCTTCGAAGGGGAGGACATCCTCACGGCATCGAAGTCGCGCCTCCGTGAGCTGCGACGCACCAAGTTCTCGATGGTCTTCCAGCACTTCGGTTTGCTGCCCCACCGGCGTGTCATCGACAACATCGCTTACTCGCTCGAAGTCAACGGCGTGAAGAAAGAAACGCGGCACGAGCGCGCGATGGAGGTCATCGACCTCGTTGGTCTCGATGGATACGCGAACCATTTTCCGGAGCAATTGTCCGGAGGTATGCAGCAGCGCGTTGGTCTAGCGCGGGCACTCGCGGTCAACCCCGACGTCATGTTCCTTGATGAACCGTTCAGCGCGCTCGATCCGCTGATTCGGCGCGATATGCAGAACGAGGTAAAGCGCCTTCACCAAGATCTCAATAAGACGATGGTCTTCATCACTCACGATCTTTCCGAGGCGATGAAACTCGGTGACCGCATCGCGATCATGCGCGATGGCGACATTGTCCAGATGGCCACTCCTGCAGATCTGGTCATGCATCCCGTCGATGACTACGTCGCCGACTTCACCAACGACATCCCCAAATCCCACGTGCTCACCACCGGATACATAGCCCGTCCAGCTCTCGAAGGCGAGGAAGTATCCGGGGCGCCCGTCGATGCAGACGCGATCGTGCGAGACGTGATTCCGCAGATCGTTGCTAGCAACGGCGCGGTCGGTGTCCAACGCGGGACTGAGGTGCTAGGTGTGATCGGTAAGAACGACATCCTCCACCTGGTTGCAGAAGACGCGTCCGAGGGAAGCGCTACGTGAGCACACTCGAATCGCTTCCCGCGTGGATGCGGAAACGAAGCACCCTCGTTTTCGCTGTACTAGGCGTGTGGATCGTCCTCGGCACGGTGTTCTCGGGGATCCACACGCTTGAACTATCGACGGCTACGAATACCCCGGTCACCGACTGGTTCCGCGAGTTAGCGGCAAGCATCCGCGGTAGCCGGGCTGAGTCTCCCCTCTTCGTCTATTTCTTCAATCCCCTGCGTGGAGCCATCGAGGGTTTCATCGAACTCATCCGAGCACTTATCGCAGTGCCCGCATCCGGCAACATCATTCCCGTCATCGGTTGGCTGGGCGTGGTTGCACTCGTCGGCTACATCGTCTACGCGTCGTCGAACTGGCGCACCTCGCTGCTGTCGATGGGCTTGCTCACCGCGTGCGGGATGCTCGGCGTCTGGACCTACACGATGGACACGCTGGCTATGACCATCGGTGCGGTTCTGCTCTCGCTGGCCATCGCACTGCCCATCGGCATCTGGGCTGGACTGAACGATCGGGTGATGGCCTTCATTAGGCCAGTCCTCGACCTAGCCCAAATCCTCCCGACCCTGGTCTATCTCGCCCCGCTAGCGCTGGTGTTTCTCATCGGCATTGCAGCAGCAACCATCGCGACGATGATCTACTCGATCCCGATTTGCGTGCGCATCACCGCACACGCCATCCGTAGCCTCAAAGCCGGTCCGATCGAAGCCGCAGAGTCCATGGGATCGACCCGCGGTCAGATGCTGCGCAAGGTGCAGCTGCCGATGGCACGACGCACCATCATCCTCGGTATCAACCAGACAACGCTCGCCGCGCTGTCCTTCGTGGTCATCGCGGCTCTCATCGGCGCTCCTGGCCTGGGCAAGCCGGTCATCGAAGCGTTGACAATCCGCAACGTCGGCGACGGCGTAGTAGCAGGACTCGCGGTTGTCTTCCTCGCAGTGATGCTCGACCGGGCCACCACCGCCGCCGTGCAGCACAGCGGGCAACTCCCACCCGAAGGAGCGGCTCTGGTCCGCCGGCGGATCGGTTTGGTCATCGGTGCCATAGCAACGGTTATTGCCATCTACCTGTCCCGCTTCCAACTCTGGGCGGCGGTGTTCCCCGAGGAGTTGGTGATCGGCGAGTACATCGCCAACGCGGCAGACGCGGTGACCGAGTGGATCACCTCAACGTTCTACTTCCTGACGATCGGTCTCAACGAGAACTTCACTATCCACGTGCTCAATCGAATTGAGGGCCTTCTCGCCAACACCCCCTGGTACATCACGATCATCGCGATCTCACTTCTCGCCGCGATCATCGGTGGTCGCTTCGTTGCAATTCTCTCCGCCGTGCTTCTTGGCGCCATCGTTCTCATCGGTCTGTGGAACGACGCCATGGTGACCCTGACCCAGGTCCTGATAGCCACCGCGATCGTCATGCTCATCGGCGTCATCATGGGTGTACTTGCGGGAAGAAGTGCGCGAATCGAACGGGCCTTGAAACCCATCCTCGACGCCGGCCAGACCCTGCCGGCCTTCGTCTACCTCGTCCCGGTGCTTGCGCTGTTCGGTCCATCACGGTTCGCCGCCATCGTGTGCGGCGTCTTCTATGCAACACCCGTCGTTGTCCGCGTGGTTGCCGATGGAGTTCGTGGCGTTCCGAGTGACATGGTGGAGGCGGCCGTATCGTCAGGCTCCAGTACCACCCAGGTGGTCACCAAGGTGCAGTTGCCGGCGTCCAAGCGCTCACTGCTCCTGGGAGCGAACCAGGGCATGATCTTCGTTCTCGCCGTCGTCGTGATCGGCGGGTTCGTAGGAGCAGGTGGCCTCGGCTACCTGGTCATCGTTGGCCAGTCCAAACCGGAGCTTCAGGGCAAAGGACTGGCTGCAGGCCTGGCAATCGTCTTGCTGGGTGTTGTGATGGACCGCATCGCGCAGGCCGGGGCGCGTCGCAATGAGAAGAAACCCGCATGAGGGCGGGATGCACTACCAACGTCCACCGCGGACGTCGGTAACTCCGAAGGGAATACAGGTTATGAGGAATCACCTACGGGGGCGCCTAGCGGTGCTTCCGGCGCTGGCTGCAGCCAGCCTGGTGCTCGCCGCCTGCGGTGGCGGCGACGTAAATGAGGCGGCCACCGAGGCCACCGAGGAGGCTGTCGCAGAAGAGACAGTCGCCGAAGAAGCGCCCGAAGAAGAGGCAGCCGAGGACATGCCCGAGGAAGAAGCAGTCGTTGCCGACTGCGGCGACTGGGGCGTAGCCATGCACGCATGGGTCGGCTACACCGCTTCGGCTCAGGTGCTGTCCGATGTAGCTCGGGACGCTCTCGGCTGCAACATCGAGCAGATCCAGCTCGAAGAAGCTGGCGTCACCTACGACGCCATGGAAGCCGGCTCGGTCGACGTCATCGTCGAAGACTGGGGTGGCGGCCGCTGGCAAGAGTGGGTTGACCGTGGAGCAGTCCAGGAGGCTGGCTTCAACGGCAACGTCGGGCTCATCGGCATGTACGTCCCGCAGTGGATGTGCGAGGAGTACCCGGACATCTCCGATGGCACCAAGCTCAACGAGTACGCCGAGCTCTTCGTGACTCCTGAGTCCGGTGGCAAGGGCGCCTGGTACGAGGGTCCCCCGGGATACACGACCATCGGCGAGAAGATCATCAACGCCTACGACCTCAACTTCCAGGTGATCAACACCGGATCCGAGGCCGCGTTGATCGAGATGTTCACGCAGGCTGCCGAGAACCAGGAGCCGGGTCTGGGCTACTTCTACGAGCCCCAGAACTTCCTGGCTCAGGTCGAGCTCTGCCGGGTTAACTTCCCGGAGAACGACTGGACCGACACAGCAGAAGCCAGCGGTCTGACGGACTACCCGGAGACCCCGCTGGTCAAGCTGGCCACGACCGAACTGCTCGAGTCGGGTTCACCGTTCGCAACCCTGGTGTCCAACTTCGAGTGGACCAACGGTGATCAGAACGCCGTTGCGGCCGCGATCGAGGGTGGCGCCACTCCTGAAGAGGCGGCAGCGGACTGGATCAGCGCCAACACCGACACAGTCAACATGTGGCTGGAAGGCACCGGCGCGAGCATGTAGTTCATTGCTCACACGCGAGTGGGGTCCCGGCATTAGCCGGGGCCCCACTTCACTTTTCGCGCCGTCTCCTTGCACGCCTCCCTTCGCGTAGGGGCTTTTTCGACGAAAACGCCCCCACAGCATCGCCGCCCTTGCCACACTCGAGCAACGAACGGCCAGCGTTCAAGGGGAGCGATCATGACCATCCACCACAGCCCACTACCCGACGTCGTCATTCCGGACGCGACAATCACCGACCACGTCCTGCGCGAGGCCGCGAGAGTCCCCGACCGCCCCGCCTTGATCGATGGCCCCACCGGGCGCACCTACACCTACGCCCAGTTCGCCGGTGCGGTCAAAGCCTTCGCGGGCGGACTTCAGGCCAAGGGGCTGGGACCCGGAGACACCATTGCTTTGATGTCACCCAACATCCCCGAGTTCGCGATCATCTTCCACGGCGCCGCGGTTGCGGGAGTCACGGTCAGCACCATCAACCCGACCTACACCGCCGAGGAAGTCGCGTTCCAACTCAAGGACTCGACCTCGAGCATGCTTATCACGATCGCGCTCTTCGCCGAAACTGCTGCGGCCGCAGCGAAGGACGCGGGTGTCGAAGAGATCTACATCATCGGCGATGCACCAGAGGGGATGACACCGTTCACCGCTCTCATGGGTGCCCCCATCGAACAGGTGCCGGTGAGTATCGACGAGCAAATCGTGGTGCTCCCCTATTCCTCGGGCACCACCGGCTTTCCCAAGGGAGTGATGCTCAGTCATCGCAACCTGGTCGCCAACCTGGTGCAGTGCGAGGACGCTCTCGAGGTGGAAGACGGTGAAGTAGTTCTCGCCGTCTTGCCGTTCTTCCACATCTACGGCATGCAGGTCCTGATGAACTTCTTCCTGAGCAAGGGGTCGACAATCGTCACCGTCCCGCGCTTCGATCTCGAACAGAGCCTGGGGTTGATCCAGGAGCACAAGATCACTCGTCTGTTCGCGGTGCCACCGATCGTGCTGGCACTTGCCAAGCATCCGCTCGTGGACAACTACGACCTCTCAAGCCTCAAGCAGGTCTTCTCTGGCGCCGCACCCCTGGGAGCCGAACTCGCGCAGGAAGCCTCACAACGTATTGCGTGCGAGGTAGTCCAGGGCTACGGAATGACCGAGATGAGCCCGGTCTCCCATGTCACCCGCATGGGTGGGTTCAAGCCGGGCACCTGCGGAGTAACCGTCGCCAATACCGAGTGCCGCATCGTCGACATCGAGAACGGTGACGATCAAGACGTGGGTGGGGTCGGCGAGTTGTGGGTGCGAGGACCGCAGGTGATGAAGGGCTACCTCAACAATCCGGAGGCAACCGCCATCACCATCGACGAGGACGGTTGGTTACACACCGGCGACGTCGGCTTCATCGACGAGGACGGACACCTCACGATCGTCGATCGCGTGAAGGAACTCATCAAGTTCAAGGGCTTCCAAGTGGCTCCAGCAGAACTCGAAGCCCTGCTCCTCACCCACCCAGCCGTCGCGGACGCAGCCGTTATCGGCGTGCCGGATGACGAGGCAGGTGAGCGTCCTCGCGCCTTCATCGTGGTCAAGCCCGGTCAGGACGTGAGTCCGGCAGACATCACTGCGTTCACCGCCGAGCACGTCGCGACGTACAAGGTGGTGCACGACGTCGTCTTCATCGAGGAAATACCGAAGTCCGCTTCAGGAAAGATCCTCAGGCGGATGCTCCGCGACCAGTAGACAGCGGGGAGTGGGCGCCTGACCCACGATCG
>CAJXUJ010000071.1 GCA_913061025.1 uncultured Actinomycetes bacterium
CGTGATCCGAATAGACCACGGGCCCTTGTCGTGTCTCGCCCTTCGTCCGATGGTGAGCACCTCGCACAGGCGAGCCCCTTGCACTCGCAGGTTGTAGAGCTGAACCCGGCTTCGGTGGCCGTGCCACTGGTGGGCCGCATTGCCGCGGGTGGTCCGATCCTGGCCGAGCAGCACACCGAGGACGTCATGCCGCTACCCAAGGACCTGGTGGGCGATGGCGAACTGTTCATGCTGACCGTGGTCGGCGATTCGATGGTCGACGCTGCGATCTGCGACGGGGACTACGTCGTCGTTCGTAGCCAGCCGACCTGCGAAAACGGGGACATCGTCGCCGCGATGATCGATGACGAAGCCACGGTCAAGACTTTCAAGCGACGCGATGGGCACGTCTGGCTGATGCCGCACAACCCGGCCTACGAGCCGATCCTCGGCGACAACGCACAGATCCTGGGCAAGGTGGTCAGCGTCCTTCGACGTGTGCGCTAGCTAGTCACCGTCAGACGAATTCAGTCGCGCCAAGGCGTCCTGCACCACCGACCCGTCCGTGGTGAACCACAACGGTGGTAGCGAGGCGCGCAGTGCACTTCCATAGCCGGACGTCGCCATACGCGAGTCCAGGACGGCAACCACGCCTCGATCTGTTTCCGATCGGATTAACCGACCCGCCCCCTGCGCGAGAAGGAGAGCAGCTCGGGCCAAGGCCACCTGGCGAAAACCCGATCCACCAGCGGCATCCACCGCGGCCTGGCGTGCGCTGACAATCGGATCATCCGGACGCGGGAACGGAATTCGATCGATGGTTACTAGCACTAGCGACTCCCCCGGCACGTCGATCCCCTGCCACAGCGCGACGGTGCCCACCAGCACGCTGGCCGGTTCTTCGGCAAATCGTTGAACCAGTGGCGCGACGCTCTCACCCTTACGCTGCACCAAGATCGGCCCCACGAGGCCCTGTTCCAACGCCGGCGCTAAGCGAACCCGCAGATAGTCGGCAGCCCGCTCGACTCCGTTCCAACTAGAGAAGAGCGCCAACGTCCGCCCGCCAGCGGCCTCGACAAGGGCCGCGAGCTCATCCAAGGCCTCCATCGATGCCCCATCGCGATCCGGCGGCGGCACGTGACGAGCGACGTACAAGATTCCTTGGCGCGCATAGTCGAACCCGGAGCCGACATCCACACACGCGGTGTCTTCGGGCAGTCCGAGCGATGCGAGGACCGGTTCAAAGGAACCACCGGCCTTGATAGTCGCGCTGGTCAGGACGACGGGTTGCCCGGGGAAGAGCGACTCGGCAAGGGCATCACCGACACTGAGGGGAGCGATGCGAACAACCGGGCCCCGTCCACCCTCGGTGCTCCACCACACCACGTCTGCGCTCGACAGCGCCAGAAGCCGTCCCGCCACAGCGAACATTTCCTCAGCCGCCGCGCGCACGCGCTGCATTGCTGCACCGTCGGACTGTTCGTTTTCGCGACTATCGGACATCGCCGAGGACAGAGAGGAGACAAGTGCTCGGGTGGAATCTCGCACCCGGGTGAGCGCCAGCACCATGGGCTGCGACCACGAGGTGATCCGCGCCGTCTGCTGAGAGGAGGAGTCCGCAAGTTCCTGCAGCGCGATCGCGAAATCGTCCACGGCATCTGCGAGTGAGCCTTCGTCGTCGCTGAGCCTCGCCGCGTCGCCTGCCAATCGCTCGAGTCCCGAGACAGACAACTCCCCCGTGACCGCGCTGGTGATCCGATCGACGAGTTCATGGGCCTCGTCGATGATCAACGCGGACCGCTCGGGCAGAACCGGGACACCTTCAATGGCGTCGATGGCGAGCATCGCGTGATTGGTAACGACGATGTCGGCTTCCATTGCGCGTGCGCGGGCAAGGCCCGAGAAGCACTCATCTCCGTAGGGGCATCTGCTTTCCCCTACACACTCCGCCGCCGACACCGATACCGCTCGCCACACCCGAGAATCGATCTCGGCGTCAAGGTCGTCACGGTCCCCGGTCTCGGTCTGTTGAGCCCACTCGTGCACGAGGATCGCCTGCTCTTCGAGCGTCCCGCGCTGCCTGGGACCGGTGTCGATGGAGAGAAGGGATTCCTGACCATCGGCCTCGCCCATCCGCTGCCGGCACAGGTAGTTCTGTCGACCTTTGAGAACCGCCCAGGTCACGTCCGGATCGACCGACGCCAGGCGCGGCAGTTCCCGTTCGATCAATTGACGTTGCAGCGCGAGCGTTGCCGTGGCAACCACCACAGGTCCCTTCTCACGGGCCATCCGCGCTGCCGGCACCAGGTAGGCCAGGGATTTGCCGGTACCGGTACCGGCCTGGATCACAACGTGTGAACCCGAGGTGAACGCCGTCTGCACAGCCTCGGCCATCGCAACCTGACCCGGACGACTCCGACCGCCCATGGCTTCGACGATGGACGTGAGGTCGGCCTCGGTGCCCTGCGTCTGGTCCATCGACTAGCCGGGGTTCGCCGCGGCGCGTAACTCGTCGGCGAGGATCGCGGGAACCCTGGCCTTAACGTGTGAACCCGCGTCACTGTGATCGACCGACACGACTTCCCCTTCACGGTAGGCGCGCGACAGCAAATCGCCGCGGTCGTACGGGACGACCACGTCGATGTCGGTGAGCCCGTGCGGAAGGTCGGCTTCGATCTCCGCGAGAAGTTCATCAATGCCGATTCCGCTGCGCGCCGAGACGACAACGGCGTGTGGTTCGGCACGGAGGACTTCGGCAACCTTGTCGGGCTCAGCGATGTCGGCCTTGTTGATCGCGATGATCTCGGGCACCTCTCGCGCTCCGATCTCCGCCAGCACCTCTCGCACGGCTGCGATCTGCTCACGAGGTGCCTCGTCCGACCCGTCCACCACGTGCACGATCACGTCTGCATCGCGCACTTCCTCCAGGGTTGAGCGGAACGCTTCCACCAGTTGGTGCGGCAGATGCCGAACAAAACCGACGGTGTCCGAGAGGGTGAATTCACGACCCTGCGGAGTGCGCGCTTTACGCACGGTCGGATCGAGGGTGGCGAAGAGGGAATCGTCGACCAGCACTCCCGACCCGGTCAGTCGGTTCAGCAGGCTCGACTTACCGGCGTTGGTGTAGCCGGCCAGCGCCACGGTGGGGACACCCGAGCGTCGACGTGCCTTGCGTTGGGTTTCCCGCGTTCCCTCCATGGTCCGCAGTTGGGCCCGGATCTTGGCCATCTGCGATCGAATCCGCCGACGGTCGGTTTCGATCTTGGTCTCACCGGGTCCACGGGTACCCACGCCTCCCGTGGCACCACCGGCACGGCCACCGGCCTGTCGTGACAGCGATTCGCCCCACCCTCGAAGACGGGGCAACAGATACTGCATCTGGGCCAGGCTCACCTGGGCCTTGCCTTCTCTGCTGCGGGCGTGCTGGGCGAAGATGTCCAAGATCAGCCAGGTTCGATCGACCACCTTGACCTTGACGACGTCTTCCAACGTTCTCAATTGGCCAGGGCTGAGTTCACCGTCGCAGATGACCGTGTCAGCGCCGGAAGCGACCACGAGTTGACGCAGCTCGCGCGCCTTGCCCGAACCCACGTAGGTAGCAGGATCGGGTGCGTCCCGGCGCTGGACGACTCCCCCGACTACAACCGATCCGGCCGTTTCGGATAGTTGCGCCAACTCCCGAAGGGATCGCTCGGCCTGGGTGAGCGTTCCCGATGTCCAGACACCAACGAGGAGCACACGCTCGAGGCGCACCTGTCGATATTCGACCTCGGTAACGTCCTCGAGTTCGGTCGAGAGGCCACCCACGCGACGAAGCGCTTGTCGGTCGAGAAGTTCTTCCTCGCCGATGGTCGGATCCGATTGTTCGTCAGCGTTCACGGTTCCTCACCGACACGTCACAGACCCCGGGGCCATTGCAGTGTTCCTCGCGCGACCAATTCCGCGGGGCCGCGCAAAGTGAGGCGTCCGTCGGATGCGATGTCGACGTACACGGTTCCGCCGGGCACATCGATTCGGTAGGTGTCCAGGCTCTCGGCCGGCTCGGCAATCGCCGTTGCCCAGGCGACGGCGCACGCTCCGGTTCCGCAGGACATCGTCTCGCCGACCCCCCGCTCATGGACACGCATGCGCAGGTGACCCGCTTCGAGCCGCTCCACAAATTCGACGTTCACACCGTGCGGGAACGCTGCTTCGGGTGTTACCTGCGGTGAGCTCTGCAGGGATCCGATCAGTTCGAGGTTGTCCACGTAGGTGACGGCGTGTGGATTCGGGACGTGGACGCTGATGGCATCCCATGCGTGATCGCCATGGTGAACGGTGATCGGTAGCGGCGACCCTTCATCGATCGCCGCACCCATACCGATCGCGATCTCTTCGGCTTCGGCTCCGAGGACCTCGGCCTCGATGAGGCCTGCCCTGGTGGCGATGACGGTGGTTCGAGAGGACAGGGCACCGGTGGCGTGCAGGTAGCGAACGAACACCCGGGCCCCGTTCCCGCACATCTCGGCAAGCGAGCCATCGGCATTGCGGTAGTCCATGAAGAACTCGGCTACGTCCTGAAATTCAGCGAACTCGGGATCGCTGGCACAACGAACCACTCGCAAAACACCGTCGCCGCCGATTCCCATGCGTCGATCGCAGAGCCAGCGAACGCGCTCGACGGTGAGGTCTAAACGACCGTCGAGGTCGGGGAGAACAACAAAGTCGTTCCCCGTTCCATGCCCCTTGACGAAGGGGACGTCGCTAACTCTGACCATCGGATCAGCCTAGTGCGCGACGGCGGGCTCCCCTGGCTTCGTCATAGGCGCTGTCCACGAGATCCAGCACATGCGGCCACGCCTGCTCGGGCGTAACCGAACCGTTGTGATCAAGGATCCGCTTCAGCAGTTCATGATCGTTAGCAAGGTCTAGCAGCGCGCCGACCAGCCCGGCGTCGTCGTTGGCTAACAATCCCTCCACACCATTCGTCACGAAATCGGCCGTTCCCGACTGAGAGCGCGCCACCACCGCGAGCCCAGCAGTCCGCGCCTCGAGCGCCGCGATACCGAAGGACTCGCGGACCGATGCTTGAACGAAGACGTCTGAGGTGGCGAAGTGCGCGCGGATTCGTGGCCGGGTGAGTCGACCGGTCACCGTGATGACATCGGTGAGGTCGTGCCGCTCGATGTAGCGGTCGACCCGACCCGATTCGGGGCCGTCGCCGATGATCGTCGCGCGGATCCGACCTCCGGAGGCCGCGATTGCGCGATGCAGGACGGTGACCAGCGGGAGTACGCGCTTGCGGGGCGCTAGCCGCAGGACACTCACCACTCTGATCACGTGGTCGGGATCAGGAAGGTGATTGACCTGCCACTCGTCGGGTTCGATTCCGTTCGGCAGCACAAGGACGGGTTGCCGTAGGGCTTCTTCGACCCGAGCTGCCGCAGCCGAACCCACCGCGCTGAGGATCACGCCGGACCCCATTCCCCACGCGGTTCGATCCAAGAAACGGTTGCCGCCCCTGGTCACCGCATCCCACATGCTGTGCACCGTCACGACGGTGGGCACCCGGGCTTGGCGCGCGGCTCGAATCCCACCCCAGGCAAATGGAGAAGCCGCTCCAGCGTGGACGTGCGCGACATCGATGCGCTCGCGTCGCAAAAAGTCGAGAACGTGCGCGCGCGTGTTCGGATGCACTGGAAGGTCGAAGGGAAGCCGTGCAGCCACCCGCATGACCGGAATCCCGGCAACCTCATCGCGTCCCGACCGGTTTTCGTCGACGCCAGGCGTGGCGGTGATGACCCGGACTTCGTGACCCGCGGCCATTTGCCGCTCCGCGAGTCCTTGCACCTGGGTTTCGATACCGCCGGTGCGCGGTGCGAAGCAGTCGGTGATGTGGGCGATGCGCACGGAGTGACGGTACGCCACACCGGTGAACAGCGTGCGACACAATGCCGTCGTGCCCACTTTGGTCTTCGTCCACGCTCATCCCGACGACGAAGCCCTTCTGACAGCGGGGACGATGGCGAAGGCCGCGAGTCAGGGTCACCGTGTTGTCCTCGTCATGGCTACCGACGGTGCCGCCGGTCTTGCGCGTTCGGACATCGGTGATCTTGCTGAGGTTCGGGCCGGCGAACTCGCTGCGTCCGCGTCGGTTCTCGGGGTGGCCCGCACCATCAACCTGGGCTATCGGGACTCCGGACTCGACGGTTCGGTTATCGGGGGGCTGGCATCGACATCGGTCGAGCAGGTCGCATCGGCCATCGCGGACATCGTGCGCGAGGAGAACGCCGACATCTTGGTGGGATATGACCCCAGCGGTGGATACGGACACCCCGACCACGTGCAGGTGCATCGTGCGGTACGTGCTGCTGCAGCGGCTCTGTTCGCCCAGGAACCGGGCGCACATCTGCGGGTCTTCGAAGCCACCTTGCCCCGGGAGCCCATCGCCCGGGCGGTTCACCTCGCGGCCCGCGTCGGTGCCACGCCTGCCGATTTCGATCCAACGGAGTTCGACCGGGCCTGGACTCCTCGCGCGCACATCACGCACCGAGTAAACGTCCGCGACCACCTGGCGGCGAAGCGAGCAGCGCAGGCCGCGCATGCCTCACAGTCCGGGGCGGACGAGGGGGTTCGCACGCTCGAGGTATTGGGGAAGCTGCCCGGCCCGGTGGCTCGTCTCCTGTTGGGCACCGAGTTCTACGTGGACGTCACCTCGGCCACGATGTGATCGACCAGGTTGGCGTTGTTGTAATCCAGCCACTGGATCCGTTCGTCACGAGCGAACCACCGCTGCTGACGCCTCGCAAACTTCCGGGTGTCAGCAATG
>CAJXUJ010000072.1 GCA_913061025.1 uncultured Actinomycetes bacterium
CTCACCTCGCTGAATTGGCAGACCGTCCCGATCCTCGGCACACCCTGGAATGCGGTGTGGTCGATGGTGTTCGCTGGTCTTGGTGGCGTTGTTTTCGGTGCAGCAATAGGTGGCATCGCAGCTCGTTTGCGCGGCCCTTACCTCGCCGGTTTGACCCTCGGCGTCGCGGTGGGTGTGCCCGCCATCGCGAACCGGTTCCCGGGGCTGCTCGGCGGTGAGAACGGCCTGATGTTGCAGGTTCCCTATCCCGAGGGTGGGTACGCAGCGACCGACACAGGGTTCGATGAAGGCGCTGATACCGGGGACGAAGCATTTGTCGACGACGAACCGGTCTACGAAGAATTGCCAGATGAGTTCGTAGACCAGGTAGACGAACCGCTGCCCACTGACGACGAGCTCACCGAGGACGACTTCTTGTCGGAGGATGACTTCCTCACCGAGGACGACTTCGCGACCGAAGACGGCTTCGAAGCCGATGTCGATTCCGAATCGCTCGACTCCGGAACCGTGGCGGAAGAGGACATGCTCTCCGAGGACGATTTCCTGTCGGAGGACGACTTCGCAACCGACGACGGTTTCGCGACCGACGACGAGCTGACCGAAGACGATTTCCTCACCGAAGAAGACTTCACCACCGACGAGGGCTTCGAGGCTGACGTTGACGCCGGGGCGATCGACGGTGGAGACGCTGGTGACGTGGGTGGGCTAGCCGATGTGGGGGAGGCGGCAGCGGACCTCGATGTTGCCGGAATCGATTCGGGCTTCGTCATCGAGCAGTGGCAGGCCTCGGTTGCCATCGCGGTCGCGTGCATCATCGGATTCGTCGCGCTGAACCTGGTTCGAGGGCGCCAGGGTCGGGTCTGGCAGGCAGTGCGAGATGACCCGATCGCCGCAGCGGTGTCCGGTATCTCGCCGGCTGGGTCGAAGGTGTCGGCCTTCATCGTCAGCAGCCTCTTCGCCGCCCTTGCCGGTGCGGTATTCGCCCAAATCCTCAGTTACGTCGGCCCGGGTGCCTTCACCCTGGGCCTTTCGCTATCCCTGCTCGTCGGCATCGTCCTCGGCGGCCGTAATTCGCTCATCGGAGCCATCATCGGAGCCGTGATCCTGGTCTGGCTGCCGGAGTTCGTCCTCAGCGTCTCCGCAGACCGCGGCTGGGAGGACCAGATCACGAACAACGCCCCGAACTTCATCTACGGACTCTTGGTCGTCCTGGTCGTTCTGGCAGCCCCGGGTGGACTGGTGGGCGGCATTCAAAGCCTCGTGGGTAAGGCCCGGGGACTGGTTAGTAACCGAGGTCCGGGGGCGTAGCCCGGTGGGGTGACCGGTCCGGTGACTGGTCTGACCGATTTTCCGAAAACCGTTGCCCCCTGGGGCGGTTGTGACTAGCCTCACGGCAACTCGGCGTTTACCCGCTGTTCACGCCGCGCCGCGGTGTCCGGGTGCAACGCCCCTATGGGAGGGATCCACGTGGGTAAGGCCATTGCCAAGCGCGCGGTAGCCATCGGTGCGGTGACCGCACTCGCCATCGCGGGCGCCGTCACTCCAGCCTCGGCTGCCGATCCGGGAGTGACGAAGACCAAGATCACGATCGGAATGACAACACCGCTCACCGGTCCGGCGGCTCCGGGCTACAAGCTCATCGCGCCGGCTGCCGAGGCGTACTTCGACTACGTCAACGCCAACGGCGGCATCAACGGCCGCAAGATCGAACTCAAGGTCTACGACGACCAGTACAACCCGGCCAAGACCAAGATCGGTACCTCTCAGCTGATCAACCGAGACAACATCTTCGCGATGTACGGCGCTCTGGGCACGGCCACGCACTCCTCGGTTGTTCGTGACCTCAACCGCCGCGGTATCCCCGACATTTTCGTGAACACGGGTGCTGCCAGCTTCGATAATCCGAAGCGCTACCCGACCACATTCCCGTACTTCCCGTCCTACATTGTCGAAGCAAAGGCGATGGCTTACTACATCCAGAACGACAAGACGCTGAATAGCAAGAAGCGTTGCTTGATGTACCAGGACGGCGAATTCGGTGACAACTCGAAGACCGGCTTCAAGGCCGCAGGTATGTAGTTCGATACCGAGACGTCGTACTACTCCGGACAACAGCTGTCGCCGCTGACCTCTCAGGTTTCGACTCTGAAGTCTGCGGGTTGTGAGCTCGTCGTGTTCTTCGGCGTGACCTCAGCTACCGCCAACCTGCTCGGCACTGCCGCGAAGGCGGGCTTCAAGCCGACCTGGATGGTTACCTCGGTCGGCTCCGACCCGGACATCATCGGTGAGCTGGCGGGCACCAAGTCGCTTCTCACCGGCGTTTACGCCCCGAGTTTCTTGGTTCCGATCCAGGACACCAAGAACGCCTATGTACGCCAGATGAAGGTTCTCGTGGACCGCGCGGACCTGCCGTGGAACTTCTACACCTATTACGGCATCAACACCGCCTATGTTCTCGCGCAGGCACTGGACGCTGCCGGCCCGAACCTCACGCGCAAGGGACTCATCCGGGCGCTGGAGACCAACTCGAGCAAGTTCCGATCCGCGGCGAACGTTCCGATGCGATTCAGCAAGACCTCGCATCAGGGCCTCACCGGCTACTGGATGGGCAAGTACACCTCCAGTGGTCTGCTCGAGCGCGAGACGAACTACATCATCACGGCGACGAGCTCGTCGTCGGGCAAGGCCAAGAAGGCCTCGTACCGGCCTGGCAACCCGACCCGGAAGCTGCTGCCGTAACCGGCGCGGAGAGGAAAGAAGGATCACTGTGAAGATCAAGATGCCTCGCCGCCTGGTAGCGGCAATCGCGTCGGTCGGGTTGGCCCTCGTGGCCGTCCCGACCGTCGCCCCGGCGGCGAATGCCGTCGATGCGTGTGGGCTTGGGGAGACCTGTACTGGCGCGCTCTCGGGTTCACTCGGTGACACGTCGTTCCAGATCACCATGCCGCCGAAGTTCAACGGCACCGTGCTGCTGTACTCGCACGGGTACCGGATCGGCCAGCCCGTTCCGGCTCAGATCGCCACGGCCCTTGGGTTGGACAAGGCTCCGTACTACTCGGAGACGACGGTTCCGGGAATCGGTCCCGCCTATGTGGGCAACGGCATTGCCCAGGTCGCTCCGTCGGCCGAGACGGCTGCCAACCTGCTGGGCCAGGGTTATGCCCTTGCCGGCGCGGGTTACGCCAACCAAGGCTGGGCAACCGCCGAGGGTGTTGAAGCGGGAGAGCTCCTTATCCAGCACATCAATGGTGGTGCCATCAAGGGTGCCAAGGAGATCATCGCCTGGGGCGATTCCCTCGGAGGTCTGATCTCTCAGACTCTCGTGCAGCGCAACCCCGGCAAGATCGCAGGAACGCTCCCGCTGTGCGGTGTTCTTGAGGGCCCCGAACAGGCGTTCTCCACGGCCATGACCGTGCTGTACACCTGGAAGACGCTCATCGATCCCACCTTGAAGGTCGCTAACTACTCCGCTGGTCAGGCTGGGTACGCCGAAGCTGTCGGTGACCTCGCCAAGGTCTTCGGCACGATCAATGCTGTGGCGTCAGGTCAGGCGACCGTGTCCGCCGCCGGTTTCCCGATCGGTCAAGCGAACCTCCTGGCCGGGCTTATGGCCGGTCTGCCCACGAAGTCTCAGACGTACGACGGAGTGAGCACGAACCCAGCCGTTGGTGAGTTGGGCCTCGGTGCTGCTTTGGCCGGTGGCTACTCGCCGGTGTCAGCTGGGCAGAACTCTGCCGGTGCCATGCTCCAGAACGTCGCGCAGGCTGCGGCCCTGGGCATCATGGGTCGCTACGAGCTCGAACAACGAGTTCGCACGATCGGCGGCCTCGCGCCGACCGACAACGCAAACTTCAACAACAACGTTCCGGTGGTCTACAGCAAGTTGCTGACGCAGGAGCAGCGTTACGAGTTCGAGTCGACGTTTGCTGCTGCGGGCCCGGGTGTGCTCGACGCGATGCTCGGAGCCATGGATGCCACCACGGGTAACGAGGCGGCCCGCTTCCCGGCGAACCCGGCAGCTGTTGCCATCGTCAACGCGCTGCCGGCGGCCAAGGCCGTCTACGGGAAGCCCGCGGTGTTCATGACCACCACGTACGACGCCATTGTCCCAGCGGGCAATACGTACGCGTTCTACGAGGACATGGCGGACACGAAGGCGGCTATGCGCGCGGACGACAAGGGCATGCTGAAGGCGGTGCAGTACTACACGGTTCCGCTGGATCCGGAGTACACCTCCTTTGAGCCGGGCGCTAAGTCTCCGAGTGCTGCGCTAAGTGCCCTCGCTACCGGTGGTTCCGGTGTGGGTCACTGCACTTTCACCGCGGATCAGCACGTCGGCGCCGTCAAGGCACTGCAGGCGATGATCAAGGCCAAGACTGCCAAGGCCGTCACCGCTGCAAAGCGCCTCGGTTACCGGGCACCCGGCGTTAACCGGGACCGGCAGTTCGTGCCGGAGGCACTGAAGTACCCGTTGGCAACCGCCAACTAGATCAATTGATCGAAGGGCCGACCCACCCGGGTCGGCCCTTCGGCATTATCGGGAGAGTTCGAGACGTCTCACGCCTTTCCTCCTCCTGATGTCTGCCACTCTTGACCTGTGGCAGAGGAGACCGAGGTTGGGGAACCGGGTGGAAAGACTGGTGAGGAGCATCGGGAGTACTGGTTTGAGTTCTTCTATGACTTAGTGCTGGCGGCTGCACTTGCCAGCATGCATGACGCCTTCTTGAAGAACTTCACGGTGCAAACGGCCGTCATAACTGGCTCCGTCGCGGCGATCTTGTTCACCATCTGGTTGCTCACCACGCTGCAGATGAACCGTTTCCCGCGCCGCCAGCCTTTTCGCCGGTTGGCGCTGCTCGTACAGATGGCGGCCATGGTTGTCGTTGCGCTGACAGCGGATCGGTCGTCGGGTATTCCACTCAACGCGGGGCTCATCGCTTACGTCATTGCTCTGCTTACTGTCGCTTTCTTGTATTGGCAGTCTCTGCCGCAGATGCCTGTTCCTCGCGCGAGGGTCCAACGCCGGATCGTCGGCTTCCTGGCCCTGGCAGCGATTGTGGTGTCGCTGGCCGTCTGGCTCCCACCATCGTTTGCGCTACCTGTTCTGTATGTGGCGTTGGCGATCTCCGTTATTTCCATGGGGCTCGGGTATCCATCGCCGAGCGAGGAGTATCACAACGTTGACATCGGCCACCTGAACGAACGACTAGGCGCGTTCATTCTCATCGTCATAGGTATGGCCTTCGCCCAATTGGTCGTTGACCTAAACGGGTTGCAGGGTTTGCCGGACTGGCGATTCTTCGCACTCGTCTTTGTCCTGATGTTCACGCTGTGGTGGATGTACTTTGGTTTGGGCGTCCATGAGCGCCGATACGCAACGAGCCGATTCAGATTTGTCTGGATTGCGGGCCACTACCTGATCCTGATCGGTGTGGTGGGGATGACCGATGTCCTTACCGCGCTAGCGGCGGATCGAGAGAGCGTCGTAGCCCAGATAGGGATCGCTTACCTAGGTCTGATGGCAGCGTCGGTCCTCTTGGGTTTCGCCGTGTTCATGCTGATGATTCAGGGTCTGGGCGTGAGAGCTGCAATCGGTCTGGCGTCCCTCGCGCTTCTCGCACTGACGTACGGCGTGGTTGTCGAGAGGACCTCCCATCATGGACTCCGCGTAGCCTCGACCGTCGTAGTTTTGGGCCTCGTCTTGGGAGCGGTTGGGCTGGCGATTGCCACTCACCGCGGGAGACCGCGAAGTCGCCTTAGGCTCAGATAGCCCAACGATCAGTCAGGGTCGTGGTCTGGTGACCCCCGACAGATGGCCTGAGAATCAAGTGCCGTACTGTTCGGTCCGCCGAAGACCGTAGGTCGCTCGATCACCCGATCGAGTCGAAGGCCCCGCAGAGGCGGGCGGCCCACGCAGGTGAGTGTTAGCAGATTCTGCTGCGCCCCTGTGTGCGCGATGCCCCTCCTGAGGATCCCTCGTTCGGTCCGTACAAGGAGGGAGACCCGATGGCCCGGCCAGACAAAGTCGCGACCGTCGCCGAGATCACCGATCGGTTCCGGTCCTCTGCTGCTGCTGTTCTCACCGACTACCGCGGTCTATCCGTTGCCCAGATGAAGGAACTTCGTCGTTCCCTGGGTGACGCGGTGACCTTCTCGGTCGTGAAGAACACGCTTACCAAGCGCGCGGCTGCCGAGGCTGGCATCGAGGGAATCGACGAACTACTCGTTGGCCCGAGCGCCATCGCGTTCGTCGATGGTGATCCCGTGGACGCCGCGAAGGGCATCCGTAACTTCGCTAAGGACAACCCCGATCTAGTCGTCAAGGGCGGCTACATGGATGGCGCCATCCTCACCGCTGAGGATTTCGCCAAGCTTGCCGATCTGGAATCCCGCGAGGTTCTGCTGTCCAAGCTCGCCGGTGCGATGAAGGCCAAGCAGTCTCAGGCTGCCGCGCTCTTCGCAGCACCCCTCGCCCAGGCCGCACGTGCGTTCGGCGCGCTGCAGACCAAGGTCGAGGCAGACCCAGCCGCTGCAGCCGCAGCGGCAGAGGCTCCGGCGGCAGAGGAAGCACCCGAAGCCGCTGAAGCAGCACCCGCTGACGACGCTGTCGAGGCACCCGCCGACGCAGCGACCGATGCCCCCGCATCCGAGGAATCGGAGACCACTGAAGCTTCCGACGCACCGACGTCCGGCGATGAGCCGGCCGCCGAGGCGGAGGAGACCACCGAGGGCTGATGCCCACCCGGCCCTCGGCCGGAATGACC
>CAJXUJ010000073.1 GCA_913061025.1 uncultured Actinomycetes bacterium
GTGATCACCGCGGGGTGGCCCGGCACCCGCTCGTCGCTGTGGCAACAGTTCGGTCGAGCTGGGAGAGGTAACAGCGCCGCCCTCGCGGCGTTCATCGCGCGCGAGGACCCTCTCGACACGTACCTCGTCGAGCATCCCGACGCCATTACCGCGCAACCGTTCGAGGAGACGGTCTTCGACCCGTCGAATCCGCACGTCCTTCTCCCCCACCTAGCCGCCGCGGCGAGCGAGATTCCGATCACCGAGGACGAGCACGTATTTCCGAACAACGCACCGCAGGTGCTCGAGGATCTCGTCGAGCGAGGGCTTCTCCGCAAGCGCCCGACCGGCTGGTACTGGACTTCTCGGGAGCGTCCGCACGACATGACCGACCTTCGGGGTTCCGGAGAAACGGTGCGGATTGTGGAGGAGGAAACGGGTCGCCTTCTGGGAACGGTCGATGCATCCTCCGCCCACCGGCACGTTCACCCGGGCGCGGTCTACGTCCATCAGGGGGTGTCCCACACCATCCGATCACTCGACCTGGACGATGCCGTGGCAATCGCCGTTCAAGAGGAGGTCGACTACACGACCTTCGCCCGCGACATCAGTGACATTCGGATTCGATCCATCGAGAAGTCGTGGCCAGGAACGGGCGCAACGATGTTCACCGGCGAGGTTGTGGTCATGTCACGAACAGTGGCCTATGAACTACGCGCTTTGGACGGGACTCTTATTGGCCTCCGCGACCTGGACCTGCCGGAACGACTCCTCACCACCCAGGCTGTGTGGTGGACGATGGAGGATTCCACGGTGGATGGGGCCGACATTGACGATCTTCCCGGCGCCGTCCACGCCGCCGAACACGCGGCAATCGGTCTATTGCCGCTCTTCGCTTCCTGCGATCGCTGGGACATCGGTGGGGTTTCGACGATTCGCCACCCCGATACCGGACTCGCGACGATCTTCATCTACGACGGCCTTCCGGGTGGGGCAGGGTTCACCGCCCGTGGCGCCGAGATCGCACGAGGTTGGTTGGGGGCAACAGCGGACGCGGTGGGTTCGTGCGGCTGCAGGGACGGCTGTCCTTCGTGCGTTCAGTCACCCAAGTGCGGGAATGGAAACGATCCGCTCAGTAAGAAAGACGCCATCACCGTCCTACGAATACTGACGTCGAGTCTTCACGCTACCGATGATCAGTAGCCGGCACGGGACCGATGCGTGACATCGGGAAGCCACCGGTTCGGTCGAGGGATTCGAACCTCCACCACGACATCCGGTCCGATGGTCGAGCACTCGACCAACAGCGCCGAGTGCAGTTCCGCCACGTGATCGGCCAACCCGCACGATCCGCTCCGCGACGCGGCTAAGGCTGCTAAGTCAGCCACCATTCCCGCCTGCGCTCGGTCGAGGGTCCACGCACCCACTGCTCCACCCAGTGTGAGCAGCGACAGCGCAATCGCGATCAGTGCGATCGACAGGACGGATACCGCACCGCGATCACTGCCAAAATCACTGCCCAAATCACTGCGAAAAGACGTCACTACTGACACCCAATTCCCACGGAACGGTCACCGTTCGCTCGAGCGGAATCGATAGTCCCGCGAAGAGTCCACCAGCGATCTCTACATCGCGGCGGGCCGTCACCGTCACGCCCTGGGGGGAAGGCGTGACGGTGACGGCAACTTGCGGGTGCAGGGACGCGAGCGTTCCCTGCACGTCGTGACTCGGGGCTCCACGTGCAACCAAACGGCTTGCCGAATGAACCGCGTCCTGCAAGCCAAGCCCTACCGAGGCAAGGGAGAACGTGGCTAGCACTGCGGCGACGATGCCGATAATTGCCGGGATCACGATGGCCATCTCAGCCACCACGTACCCTTCATCACGTTTCATACGCTGATGCATCGATGTGTCGTTTCAGGCACCGAGCATTGCGTTGAAGGCTCCCTGCACGACCGTCCAAATCAAATCGCGTACGGCATCACTCGTCAGCAACTTGATAAGGACTCCTCCGAGCCCGGCGACTGCGACGGTTCCCACCGCGTACTCCGCCGTTGTCAAGCCTTCCTCTCGTCCGAGGTATTCCCGAACTGTCTCTGTCGAAACACCGTCATCCACTGCATCGGTGGTGGTTGCACTCATGACATCTCTCCTGTTCGCCACTGTCTCGGAACGTTCGCGCGTTCCGAACACGTACCGCTGTTCGATCCGTGCTTCACCAGAATCGGGAATCGATACGAGCAAGAGAACAGTCGAAGTCGATCAGCGAATGTGGTTCACGCCGGTTGTGGATAAGACACCGCCACCGGAGATTGCTCGATCAGTTCAGAACCGATCCTGCGAATCCTGCGATGACGGGAACAACACCCACCAGGAGATAGGCCGGTAGGTAGCACAGAGCAAGTGGAGCAACCGCGCGAACGCCGGCCGACCGTGCACATGTTTCGATTTCCGCTCGATGCGCATGACGGGCATCGGCAGCTGCGGTTTCCAGCACATCGGCCAGCGGAGCCCCACTGTGGTGAGAGCGAATAACCGCACGGGCAATCGGCTCCAGTGCTGGCTGGTCGAATACCCCGGCCCACGCCACGCTCGGATCAGCTCCGAGTTCCAGAGCAGCCAGGACTCGCTGGAGCACCGAACGAGACGGGTCATCGGTCGCATCGACAGTCACCTGCAGAGCCACGGACATCGGTGCACCCGCCGACAGCGCTACCGCGAGGAGATCCGCCACCATCGGTGCCTGAAGTGCAGGCGCGACGATCGGAGCAGAATCTGGAGCAGGGACGGTTGGTCCGGCTCGCAGCGACGGCGCGAGGCCATTGAGCCGCGGACCAACACGAGAACCGAGTCCTATCCACACAGCGCTCACAAGCAGCACTGCTGCCGCGAGCGCCATTTAGCCGATTCCCGATTCGACTCGCCGCACTATTCGTCGTGACCACACAGCGCCAACGCCGGTCAAGAGCACGGCCAACGTGAACGTGACGGCACCGCTGATGGATCCGACAAACCAGGCGAGCGGATCGGCCCCCAGCATGTACCCCATCGCGATACCCACGAGTGGAAGAAGCGCCAGCAGCCTTCCCGTTGCTCGAGGAGCGGCGAGCTCGCTGTTCAGCGTCGCCTCCAACTCCAACTGCGCCTTCACTCCGCCCGCCAGTCGTTCGATCGTGTTGGCGAGCCCGGCACCCTGGGTTGTACCGACGTGCCAGCAGGCCGCCAGCTGCCGCAGGTAGCGACCCAGTCGCGGATCTTCCCGGGCGTCCCTCAGCAGACCTACCTCAATCGAATCGCCGAACCGAGCCGCGGAGAGCGCCCACGGCCATGGGACCCGTGCACCAGCCGCTCGCTCTAATGAATCCAGAGGAGTCGATCCGGCTCGGAGTTCAGCCGCAAGGGTTCGCAATGCGTGCGCGAACTGCTGCTCGGGACTCTCCGGCTTGTCCTTCCGCCGCGCTAACCACCCGCCGATCGCTTCGGGTTCGAGTTGGTTCGCCGGTCGCCCACTCAACTGAGCAAGACGTTGTCTTCGTGGCATGAGCAAGAAGACAGCACCCGCGATGGCTACCGCGCCGACGAACACACTCAACATGCGATCGAAGTGATCGAGTCAGGTCGCACGTACAACGGTTCGGTCACGCACTTGCCTGCGACTTCTCGAATTGCGTGGATACCACTGACCACGCGGGCTCCCTGCCGATCGCGTTCCACGTGGATGACGGCATCAACTGCCGATGCAAGCAACGCATGCATCGCGTCACGTGGAACACCCGCACTCAGACCGAGGGCTTCGATGCGAGTTGCGACATCCTCGGGCGCGTTCGCGTGCACGGTGCCGCAGCCACCCTGGTGACCCGTGTTCAGTGCGGTCAGCAGATCGATCACCTCGCGACCTCGCACCTCTCCCACGACGATCCGATCCGGTCGCATGCGCAGGGTCTGGCGAACCAAGTCCTGCATAGTCACAAGACCTGCGCCCTCGACGTTGGCCGGTCGAGATTGCAGACGCACAACGTGGGGATGATTGGGATTTAGCTCAGCCGTGTCTTCCACGATCACGATTCGCTCATTGCGGGCAACAAGTGCAAGGAGAGCTCCCATGACCGTGGTCTTGCCACTACCGGTGCCACCGGTGATGAGGAAAGAACGCCGGGTGTCTACAAGTTCTCGCAACAGTTGCGATGCCGCCTGATCGACAGTCGCGGTCGCCTCTAGATCCTCGATTGTCATTCCCCCAACCCGAGGAATGCGCAAGGAAATGCAGGTCCCGTCGGTGGCGATCGGTTCTACAACGCAGTGCAGACGGGTGCCGTTCGGCAATCGAGCGTCGACGAAAGGTGACGCCTCATCAAGCCGGCGCCCTGCCCACGACGCCAAGCGCGAGGCAATGCGTCGAACATGCGTGTCATCGCTGAACAACCGGCCTCTGTCTTCAAGTCCGTCTCCTACGTCGACCCAGACGTGACCGTCACCTGTGACGAGAACATCGGTGACCGATTCCTCCTGCAGGAAGGCCTCGAGTGGACCGGCTCCCAGCAACTCGCACTGCACCCGATGCACAACGTGCATCAACCCGTCTTCATCGAGAACGATGCCCTCCGCTCGAAGCGCCCGTACAACGTTCGCTGCTGAAGCGTCTCTTCTCTGCTCCAGGAGCCGACCTCGGACACGGTCCGCGATGCTTGGATCCGAACCCGTCGGTGTAGAGATCCACGTGCTCACGCTGCACGCCTAGACGAGTGCGCGTCGGACATCACTACGTCGAGTATGCGGTCGCAGGCGTTCGCGTAGGTACGGGGAAGCGCGGGCAATTCACCTTCATCAGCACGTGAAGTCATCGATGGGACATGGGGAATCACGGCGGTGAGTTCGGTTCCGAGCGCGTGCTCGATGTCATCTCGAGCAATGCCGCGCGGACTGTTCGCCTGGACAACCGCAAGGGGAGAGATTTTGCCCCTCAACCAGGCGTACCGACGAGCAGCAGCCGCTGCCGCTCGAACGTGATCGCCCACGACCAAGACCGCACTGTCACTCACGGCCAGAACAGAGGTGAGGAAGTCATCTGAACAGCGGGAACAATCCACGAACACGTGATCGTGTGAACGCTTCCCGGCCGCGAGGACCGAGGCCATCGTGGCCGGGTCTATCGCGTTGGACGCGGGGGTCACGGATGCGTCGTCGTTCCTCGAACACGAAAGGATCGATACGTCACCGATACGAGGAAGCGCCGCGTCCAGATGCCCGGCTGGCAGGTGACCCGAGACGTGTCGGAGATCGGACCAGCGAGCACCCGTCTTCTCCTCTGCACCGAAGACCAAGTCGAGACCACCACCCCAGGGATCAGCATCGACGACCAGGCTCCTGCTTCCCCTCTTGATGGCGGTCATCGCCACGTTCACGGTCAGGGTCGACGTTCCGACACCACCGGTACCTCCCAAGATCGCCGTGACTCGACCGTCACGCACGGGTCCCTCTGCGCATTCGCGAAAGGACTCCATCAGCCATCGCTCGCCCTCGGGTAGCTCCACCACGTGCTCGGCTCCGACCTCGACAGCGAATCGCCACATATCCCGTTGTCGAGCGGTGTCGTGTGCATCGATGTCGCCATCGGCGTGCACGACAACTACCCGCGCCCGCTTTCCCGGAATCTCCGACGTGGACGACACATCCGAGCCGATGAGCACGAGTGGTGCCTCCAGCCAGTGTCGAGCGGCCGAGGAGAGGTCGGAAGCGACGTGCACTTCGAGTGCGGCGGATGAGGCCAGTCGCACCACGTCATCTATCAACGGAAGTGACGACGAAACCAACAACGGCCGACGTCCATCGGTGGGCATGTCGTTCAATCGATCAAGATCAACGTCAGAGGAATCGAATTCGTTCATGCGACCACTGTGCTGACGGAACGCCTTCACCCTCAAGACTCGATCTAGACCCTGTGGATGAAATTCCGCCACCTGTGCATTACCCCGAATTCATGCATCAGGATTACGGTGTTGCAGTGACCTCAGCCGCCTTCTTCGATCTCGACAAGACAATCCTTGCCAAGTCGAGTTCCTTTGCCTTCGCTCGTCCGTTCTACCGCGAGGGCTTGATCGGTCGATCCGACGTGGTGCGCAGCGCCTATGCCCAGTTCATGTTCCTCGCTTCCGGCGCCGATCACGATCAGATGGAAACCATGCGCGAATACATGTCGGCACTCGTCACTGGCTGGGAGGTGGACAAGGTCCAGCAGATCGTCGCGGAGACACTCGACGAGATCGTCGATCCGATGATCTACGAGGAAGCGGTTGAGCTGATCGCCGAGCATCGGGCAGCCGGGCGAGACATCATCATCATTTCGTCGTCGGGGACCGATGTAGTCGAACCGATCGGCGCTCGACTCGGAGCTGACATTGCTATCGGCACCCAGGTGGCGATCGAGGACGGCCGCTACACCGGCGAGATCCTCTTCTACGCATACGGCGAGGGCAAGGCTGAGGCGATGCGCTCGCTCGCGGAAGAACGTGGCTACGACCTCGAACAATGCTTCGCCTACTCCGATTCCCAAACCGACCTGCCCATGCTCGAAGCCGTCGGTAACCCGGTGGCGGTGAACCCAGATTCCGCTCTCCGGGCGATCGCCCTCGAGCGTGGCTGGCCGATTTCGGACTTTGCGAGACCTGTCGACATGGGCCGGACCATCGAGACCCGGCAGGCGGTGGCGGCTGGAGCGAGTGTCGCCCT
>CAJXUJ010000074.1 GCA_913061025.1 uncultured Actinomycetes bacterium
ATCGCCGCGGCCGTCTGGATCGGAATCAAGGCACGATGAGTAAAGACCTCGAATCCAAGCTCCCCGTGAGTCCTGAGCACGGTGAACCCAAGCTCGGCCACCTGCCTGTGGCGGACATCCCGCACAAGCCCCGCGTCACCGATACCGACCCCAAGGCTGCGCGCCGAGCAGAGCGTCAGGTGGCGAGCATGTTCGCCCTGTCGATGCTCCTCGTGGTCCTGTTCGTCGTCGCTTACGTCTCCATCGACGTCAGCACGGTCATCTACGTACCGGTTCTCGGTGAGGTGGGAGCGAGCAACCTGGCTCTGGGCCTGACTTTCGGAGGTGCAATCTTCTTCATCGGCGCTGGGGCGATCCAGTGGTCCAAGAAGCTGATGCCCGACGTTGAGGTCGTGCAAGAGCGACACGACATGCAGTCCCCGAAATCGGCCGATAAGGAAGCCGCCGCAAATTACGAGCGAGGCAAGGAGGAGTCGGGCTTCGCTCGCTATCCGATCATCCGCCGCACCCTTCTCGGCGCGCTGGCCCTATTCCCGATCCCACTCGTGGTCATGCTCCGTGATCTTTGGCAGAGCCCCCCGGGAGCCAATCCGGTCGAAATCCTGTCCACAACCTCGTGGCGCGACGGTGAGCGGATCGTCCCGGACATCGGTCACAGCACCGGTGAGAACGTCGAGGGCATCCGCCCCGAGGAGATCCCGGTGGGTGGCCTGGTCTCGGCCCTCCCGATGTCCATCAAGGAACTCAAGGAAGACCCGGTCGCGAACATGCGTGACCGAGGCAAGTCGGCAATCATCCTGGTCCGCATGGACCCGGAGGAGATCCGCTCGCAGCAGGGCGAGGGGTGGGACTACCAGGGGATCCTGGCCTACTCAAAGATCTGCACGCACGTGGGCTGCCCCATCGCCCTGTATGAGCACCGCACGCATCACCTGCTGTGCCCTTGCCACCAGTCGACCTTCGATCTCGCGGACTCCGGAGACGTCGTCTTCGGCCCCGCTGCGCGCCGCATGCCGCAGTTGCCGATCCGCGTGGATGAGGAAGGATTCCTCGTAGCACAGTCGGACTTTGCAGAACCTGTCGGACCGAGTTTCTGGGAGCGTGGATGAGCACGACCAAGCCCGCAGCACACCCTGTCGAGAAGGCAGGAGGCGCTACTGCGACCTTCGTCGATCAGCGCCTGGGCAGCAACAAATTCCTGTCGCGGAACCTCTCGAAGGTCTTCCCCGAGCACTGGTCCTTCATGCTCGGTGAGATCGCTCTCTACTCGTTCATCGTGGTGCTCCTCACCGGCACGTATCTGACCCTGTTCTTCAAGCCGAGCATGGCCGAGGTTGTCTACGAGGGTTCCTATCTGCCGCTGAACGGTATCTACATGTCCGAGGCCTACGCCTCGACCCTCGACATCAGCTTCGACATCCGCGGCGGTCTGCTGATCCGGCAGATGCACCACTGGGCTGCACTGATCTTCGTCGCTGCGGTAGCGGTGCATATGTTCCGCGTGTTCTTCACCGGTGCCTTCCGCAAGCCCCGCGAACTCAACTGGATCGTCGGAGTGGCCCTCACCACCCTGGCGCTCGCAGCAGGCTTCACCGGCTACTCGCTTCCGGACGACCTGCTCTCCGGAACGGGCCTGCAGATCATCCGCGGCATCCTGCAGTCGATTCCACTGGTGGGCACCTGGCTCGCGTTCTTCGTCTTCGGCGGTGAATACCCCGGCGGCGACATCATTTCGCGCCTGTACTCGGCTCACATCCTTCTGGTGCCGGGCCTCATCCTGGCGCTGGTCACCGTCCACCTCATCATGGTGTGGACACAAAAGCACACCCAGTTCCCCGGGCCGGGACGCACCAACAACAACGTCGTTGGTTACCCGCTTCTCCCGATCTACATGGCCAAGGCCGGCGGCTTCTTCTTCGTCGTCTTCGGCATCATCGCCCTGCTGAGCGGTCTGGTGAACATCAACCCGGTGTGGATCTTCGGGCCATACACACCTGACCAAGTCACCGCCGGAACCCAGCCCGACTGGTACATCGGCTGGCTCGACGGTGCTCTGCGACTCATGCCGAACTGGGAGACGGTGGTCGCTGGCTTCACCATTTCCTGGAACGTCTTCATTCCGGCGGTTGTCATTCCCGGCATCCTGTTCACCGGACTGGCCCTCTACCCGTTCCTCGAGGCCTGGGCCACCGGTGACAAGCGCGAGCACAACCTCCTCGACCGTCCCCGGAACGCTCCGGTTCGCACCGGCATCGGCGTCATGGCGATCGTCTTCTACGGGATCCTGTGGCTCGGTGGAGGTAACGACCTCGTCGCGACCACGTTCAACCTGAGTATCAACGCGATCTCGTGGACCCTACGAGTCATGCTGATCGTGGCGCCACCCCTGGCCTTCATCATCACCAAGCGCATTTGCCTCGGACTGCAGCGCCGCGACCGCGAGAAGTTGCTGCACGGCTACGAGTCAGGGCGAATCCTGCGACTCCCCCACGGCGAGTTCATCGAGGTTCACCAGCCGCTCAACGAGAAGGAACTGGCTGTCATCAGCAGCAAGCCCGACACCCCGGTTCTCCCCGCACCGACCAAGACCGACATCGACGGCGTTCGCAACCCGCGGTACCGGCTCCAGTCGATCCAGCACAAGCTCAGCGGCTTCTTCTACGGCGACAACGTCCCGCGACCCTCGGCAGAGGAGATCGAGGCTGGTCAGCACCACGCCGAAGAGCAGGGTGCGATCGAGGCTCCGCTGCATGAGTACGAGGAACGCGACGTCATCTTCAACGCGCACGGCGGCGTGCTGCACCACCCGGGCATGCCGAAGACCAATGCCGAGCAGGTGGCCGAGCAAGAGAACAGGACCTAGGGCAACACCCTTTCCCAGCCCCGATCGAAGCCCCCGCTCCCGGCGGGGGCTTCGTCTTTTCCCTGCCAACCTCGAGTCACCCTGGCAAGGTGTCGTCATGGCGCTGAGAATCTGCCCACTGTGTGAGGCCACCTGCGGGCTGACGCTCACGATCGAGGGAACCCAGGTCACCGACGTTCGAGGTGACGCAGAGGATGTCTTCAGTCGCGGCTACATCTGCCCCAAGGGTGTTGCCCTTGGTGAGCTCCACGCCGATCCGAAACGGCTAACCCAGCCACTGGTCCGCGGGGAAGATGGATCCCTCCAGCCGGCTTCGTGGGACGAGGCCTTCAGCGTCATCCGCGACAGGCTCACCGCCATCGTCGGTGAACACGGCCCGCAGGCCGTCGGCCTGTTCCTCGGCAACCCCAACGTCCACAACCTGTCCGGTGCGTTTTACCTACCGGCATTCATCAAAGCCCTCGGCACCACCCAGCGCTTCTCGGCAAGCACGGTCGATCAGATGCCCAAGCAGGTGGCCTGCGCGCTGATGTACGGAACGGCGCTCTCGGTTCCGGTTCCCGATATCGACCGCACCGATTACTTCTTAATGCTCGGGGCAAACCCACTCATTTCGAACGGTTCGATGATGACGGCGGCAAACTTTCCCGGCCGACTCCGAGCCCTTCGAAAGCGCGGCGGGCAACTTGTCGTGGTTGACCCCGTACGCACGAGAACGGCTGCGGCTGCAGACCAGCACATCGCCATCCGTCCTGGCTCCGATGCCCTGTGGCTCGCATCCCTCGCCCTTCTCCTCACTGGGGAGCCAACACTCGGAGCGGCCGAACCATGGATCGATCCCGAAGAGTGGCAGCAGATCGTCACGCGCCTTGAGCCGTTCACTCCCGAGGCAACGGCCCCCCTTACCGGTATTGATGCTGCGACGACCCATCGAATTGCAGGCGAACTTCGAGCGGCGAGGAGCGCTGCGGTCTACGGACGGATGGGTACCACTACATCCGGCTTCACCGTTGACAACGCCACCACACCATTGGCGACCCTGACCTCTTGGTTGATCGATGTCATCAACATCGCCATTGGCTCGCTGGATCGACCGGGCGGTGTCATGTTCCCCTTGCCCGTGGCCGGCGGTCCGTCCACCGAAGGAACTCCCGGCTCCGGACACGGCGTTCAGATCCCCGGACGCCGCCGGACCAGAGTCCGTGACCTGCCAAGCGCACTCGGTGAGTTCCCGACCTCCGCGCTGGCCGAAGAGATCGATACCCCGGATCCCGACACCGGTGAGCGCATCCGGGCGGTATTCGTGATCGGTGGAAACCCGATCGTGTCCACACCGAACCAAACACGACTCACACATGCGTTCAAAGAACTCGACCTCCTGGTCAGTGTGGACCCGTTCCTTACTGCGACGAGTTCGCTGGCCGACGTCGTTCTTCCGGTCGCGTCTCCGCTTACTCGTCCCCAGCACGATGTGGTGTTCAACAACCTCGCGGTGCGAAATCAGGCCCGCTACTCCCCCGCCATCTTCGACGTTCCCGAGGGAGAAAAGGACGAGACCGAGGTGCTCGCTCAATTGGCGGCTATCGCGGCCGGCATGGCGTCCGGGCATGAGCCGACACCGGCCCAGATCGACGACCTCATTGCCTACACCGTGGCATCCCAGGCCTGCACTGATGAAGCGTCTCGAGCTCACGGGCGCACCCCCGAGGAATTACTCGAGGCCGTGTCCCATCGAGCGGGCGTGGACCGAATCCTGGATGTGCGGATCCGCTCGGGCCCCTACGGTGACGGATTCGGTTCCCATCCCGATGGCCTCACTCTCCAACACCTCATCGATAACCCCCACGGCATTGACCTCGGTCCCCTGGAGCCTCGACTTCCCGAAGTGCTGCGCACACGCACCGGACGAATCGATGTCGCACCGAGTGTCCTGCTCGATGCACTAACCGATGCATCACGCCTTCTCAGTGACCAAAGTCCCCCACCGCGCTTCACGCTCGTTGGCCGACGCCACCTACGCAGCAACAACTCCTGGATGAAGGGATTGCCAACCCTCACCGGTGGCTCCAACACCCCCACCGCGATGATCCACCCCACCGACGCCTCCGACTTGGGCATCAACGACGGTGCCGAAGTGGTCGTCACCACCCCGACCGGTGCTATCACTCTGCCTGCCTCTGTGAGGGACGACGTTTCCATCGGCTGCGTATGCATTCCGCACGGGTGGGCGGAGGCAAACGTCAATGCTCTGGTCGGCGTTGAAACCATTGACTCTCTCGCCGGAACATCGGTGCTCAGCGGTATCGGAATCGACGTCAGACCCGCCTAGCCAATCCCGAAGGCCCACAGCGACACAGGCCCAGCGCAACAGCAGCCGTGTCAGACGTCTACCGGCGCGCGGTAGCGGCGCGAGAAGCGTGGAACCCAGATGAGTGCAATCGCGATCATCACCACGCCTGCGACGACGCCGAATTCACCCATGACCCAGGGGCTAACTGCAACGAACATCAGTGGCCATGCGCTTTGCACGAGATAGTTCCACGCTCCGTGGGCGAGCGTGGGGCTCCAGACGTCGTGGTGCTTTTCCCACAGAACTCCGAGGAAGAAACTGAAACCCGTGATCGCAACAGCAAACAGCACCAGGTTCGCCCACAGTGGGATTCCGGGATTGGAATACAGTCCCGGAGCGAAAATGACCGGTACGTGGTACGCGAACCAGATAACGACAACGATCAGGTTTGCGGTAAGGAAGGATCTGGTTCGTCGCAACTGCGGAAGTAGGTAGCCACGCCAACCGAGTTCCTCTCCGAAACCAAGGACTGCAGCCTGCAGGATCCCGAAGGCGATGCTCATTACCGAGACATTCCAGCCAAGGAAAGTCATCTCCGCGGCGGGCACGAGGGTGAGCAGCCCGTAGCCGAGCACCATGGCCAAGGCAGGCACGAAAGCGAGCAACAGAGTCGAGATGGCCGGACGTCCGAAAGTGATGCGCTCCTTAGTCCACAGCCGTGCGATGAGCGCGGACACCGCCGGTACCAGCATCAGGCCGATTACCAGCATTTCACCTACGGATTCATCCACCAGGTACATCGCGACGATCAGCGGAGCACCGAGAACGACGACGCCCAACAGGAAGGTCAACACCGCCCGATTCGCCCGCTGCTCGACCGTTCGGTGGATGTCGGTTGTTGCCACAATCACTCCTGACGCTCGAAGCGGAACCATACCGACCGCAGGGCATGAATCGAGGTGAAAAAGTCAGGTGCCATCCCGATGCAAAGGTGCACGAGGTTTAGTAGCCGGCAACACGAGTAGTTCCATCAAATCCTTATTTTCGGCATCCTCCGCGGGGCGGAACCGCGCACTACCCACCGAAGCGATTCGGCCCCGGCGAGCCGGGGAGCACGTACCACACGAACAACACGATGCTGCCGAACGGTACGAAACCCAAGAGGTACCACCAGCCGGACAAATCGCGATCGTGTAGCCGTCGAACCGACACCGCAATCGACGGCAGAATGAAAGCGAGGACCACAACCATGAACACCAGGACGGATAGCCACTGAAGGAAGCCCACGTTCTGGAACAGGACCAAGATGAGGGTCAAAACGATCGACGCCACGACCTGGACGATCGCCACGAACAGCACCCACCACCAGAATTCCGGGCGTTCAGCCCGTCCATCAAAATCGCCGTACTTCTTCCAGCAGGTTCGTACTGCGTCGCCAAATCCCATGATCGCTGCCTTTCGCGCGTCCCGGCGGGTGT
>CAJXUJ010000075.1 GCA_913061025.1 uncultured Actinomycetes bacterium
TAGGCATGTATGTCAGTTACTACGCGGACGTACCTTCAGGAACCATGATCGTTCTCGTGGGTGCAGCGATATTCCTCGTGGTCTTCGCCTTCGCGGGTCGGGCCAGGCGTCGCAGGTCTGCCGGCCTCGACTCGCACGTAGAGCCGGTACCCGCGTCCGCCTCGCTTCGATAAATGGCGAGTAAGTCCACCTCGGTAGAGGCGTAGGGATCGGCGTCGTAGGCTGAAGCCGCACACTTCCGGTGAGAGGGACCCTGATGGCTGACCCAGCGCCCACACAACCGTCGTCACTCGTCGACATGCAGACGAATGTCGCAGCGGCCCGCGAGGAATTGGTTGCTTCCCTCGTGAGTCTGAAGTCCGAGACCACACCGGCCGCGCTCGCGCAGCGGGGCCTCGGCGCGGCCAAGGGCTGGTTCACCGATGAGTACGGAGGCATCCGTCCCGATCGCGTGGCCATCGTCGGTGCCGTCGTGGTCGGGTACGTGGCGATCAAGCTGATCGGGCGGAAGCTTCGTTGACCACTACGCATGATGCGGGAAGTGCCTCACCCTCCATCCCCGACACCCGTCCGGGACTCGACGGTTCGGTTCCCATCAAACTCCTGCACGACCGCGTTCTCGTTCGCGAGGGTGGAGAGGACGGCGAGCGTCGCTCAAGCGGTGGAATCGTGATTCCCGCGACCGCCCAAGTGGGACGGCGTCTGAGTTGGGCAAAGGTCGTCGCCGTCGGTCCGAACGTGCGTAGCGTGGAGGTCGGAGACTCGGTGCTCTTTGAGCCCGAGGATCGCGGCACCGTGGAACTTCAGGGGATCGACTACGTCCTGCTTCGCGAACGCGACCTGCACGCCGTTGCCGCAGGTCGTCACGCAACAGCCGGTACCGGGCTGTATCTGTAGCGATGTCTTTCTCTGAACGACCAGTTCTCGTAGGTGGCACGGGTCGCAGCGGCTCGACCATCGTCGGTCACCTTCTCGACCATCATCCGGAACTCACGTTGACCCGACCGATGGAAGTGCGGTTCATCACGGGAAACGATGGCATCGCCGATGCCCTGGCGGTGGCCACCCGCAAACCCGGGAGCCCGAAGGCCGAAGCTGCCGCTCGGCTCGCTGTCTCACGCATTCTCGAGCGCTGGTTCGAGCGCGCTCCGAATGTGGGACTACACACGTCCATGACTCGAGACGAAGTCAGCGAATTGTGCGAGGTGTATCTCGAGCAAACACAGACCGATCCTTTGGCGGCCGCTCGATCGATTACCCACGCCATCATGGCCAAGGTTGCGGGGGCCCTTCAGGCTGAGCGGTGGGTGGACACCACTCCTGCCAATGCGCGCAAGGCTGATCGAGTTGAGCCGATCTATCCCGAATCGATGGTGATCATCGTGAATCGTGATGGTCGAGATGTCGCCGCATCATTCGTGCATCAAACATTCGGCCCCGATGACGTCTTCGTCGCCCTCGATCAGTGGGAGCAGCGGATGCTGCGAATCCATCAGGCGGTAGCAAACTCTCGTCCCGAACGCATCGTACAGGTGGACCTCGTCGACCTCGTTCGGACTGCCCGTGAGGAGACGGTCTCCCGCATCTGCGCGGCAATCGACGTTCCTGTTGATTCCCAGATGCTGGAGTGGTTCGACGAGAACGTAACGGCCGATGGTGCCCACGGCGGACGCTGGCGGCGAGACTTCGACGCCGATCTCGTGGCGCAGATCGACGACGCATACCTCGCCATGTGTGAGCGTCTCGTGGCCGCGGGCGTTTCGATACCTCCGGGGGAGTAACAGGCCACGGTGATCCGGCATGATCACCGAGTGATCGATTGCATTGTCATTGGCGCCGGACACAACGGACTCGTGACGGCCGCCTACCTCGCTCGAGCCGGCCATTCCGTTCTCGTCCTCGAGGCCAGCGATCGGATCGGTGGCGCCGCCATATCGGCAGAGGTCTTTCCCGGCATGGGTGCGCGCCTGAGCAAGTACTCCTACCTCGTATCGCTGCTACCGCCGTCCATTGCCGAGGACCTGGAGATCAGCGTTCCGCTAGCTCGACGCCGCGTCGCCTCCTACACCCCCGACCCGTCTGACCCGAGTCGCGGACTTCTCGTTCCCTCAGGTGATGCTGATGGTCTTGCAGCCAGGATCGAAGCGTTCACCGGATCGGCGGAGCAAGCTCAAGCATGGCAAGCCTTCTACGCGCGCACTGAGGCTGTGGCCGAAGTGCTCTTTCCGTCGCTTACTCAACCGTTGGCATCCCGAGATGACGTGAAAGCGCAACTCGACGAATCCGATTGGCACGATTTCGTGGAGCGTCCGCTGGGTGAGGTATTGGAAAGGACCTTCGACGACGACGTCATCCGCGGTGTGGTGCTCACTGACGGATTGATCGGGACTTTCGCCGATGCCCACGACGCCTCACTCCATCAGAACATCTGTTTTCTCTACCACGTGATAGGTCAGGGAACCGGCCAGTGGGATGTTCCCGTGGGTGGCATGGGTGCGATCACGGCCCAACTCGCTGACCGAGTGCGTGCGGCAGGGGGAGAAATCCGCACCGGAGCGGAAGTAGTGGCGATCGATGATGACGGCACCTGTGTGCATGTGACCGTTCGTGAGGGTGACGAAGAAACGACCCATACCGCTTCGACTCTCGCTGCGAATTGTGCACCTGCGGTACTCGATCGCTTGCGAGGACGGCAGTCCGAATCCATCGAGGTGCTGGATGCGGGTGCGCAGGTGAAGGTCAACATGTTGTTGTCCCGGCTTCCCCGTCTTCGCGATGAGTCCGTCGATCCCCGAGATGCCTTCAGCGGCACCTTCCACATCAACGAGGGGTACGCACAACTGGCCGAGGCGTATCGAGCTGCCGAGGCTGGTGCACTGCCGTCGCCGCTGCCCGCTGAGATCTATTGTCACAGCCTGAGTGATCCGAGCATTCTGTCCGAGGAGCTTCGAGCCGCAGGAGTGCAGACCTTGACGCTCTTCGGACTTCACGTCCCACACGCACTCTTTGCCAGCGGGCAGTACACGAGAGAAGACGTACTGGCAGCAGTGCAGGCGACCTTGGATTCGGTCCTCGTGGAACCGATCGCCGATTGCCTCATGCGAGATGCGAACGGTGAGTTGTGCATCGAGATCAACACGACGAGCGATCTGGAGCGGGATCTGCGAATTCCGACAGGCAACATCTTCCACACGCCGTTGTCGTGGCCGTGGGCGGAGTCCGAAGACGACGTGGGCACGTGGGGAGTGGAAACGGACTCTCCGCGAATAGTGATCTGTGGGAGTGGTGCTGCGCGTGGCGGAGGTGTTTCCGGGATACCGGGTCACAACGCGGCGAGGTACCTCACTAGCGTTCTCTAAACACCGAAGCCCACGCGAGATGAGGTAGATCATGACCGCACTGACACCCGATCTGATGGCCGGCAAGGTCGTTCTCGTGGTGGGAGGTACCCAAGGGCTGGGTTCCCATATCGCCCGGCGGGCTGCGGAATCCGGTGCGGAGGCGGTTGTCATCAGTGGTCGCAACGCCGAGAAAGGCCGCACAGTCGCGGATGAGTTAACCGCTCTGGGCACTAAGGGCGCGTACGTGCAAGCAGACATCAGCGATCCCCAGGCGGCTCTTGACCTGGTCGAAAAGGTCGTATCCACCTTCGGCCGGGTGGACTGCGTTGCGAACGTCGCTGCGACAACGAGCCGCGGAAGCCTCGTCGACACCACTCCCGAACGCTTCGACGAGCACATGAACATCAACCTGCGCGGTCCCTTCTTCGTCATGCAGGGTGCGGTCAAGGACATGCAGCGTCGCTCCGCTCCAGGAACGATCGTGAACATCATGAGCATCGCCTCGCACGGTGGGCAGTCCTTCCTCGCGCCCTACGTGGCGAGCAAGGCGGGACTTGGCGGTCTAACCAAGAACGCCGCCTATGCGCATCGGTTCGACAAGATCCGTATTAACGGTGTGAACATCGGGTGGACCATCACTGACGGTGAAGAGGTTGTCCAGCGCACAGCGCACGGCGCCACAGATGGCTGGCTTGAAGAGGCGAGCGCGAAGTTGCCAATGGGCAAGTTGGGTCAGCCCGATGAGATCGCTGACTTCATCGTCTTCTTGATGTCCGACCGTTCAGGTGTGGTTACCGGCTCGATCATCGACTGGGACCAGATCGTGATCGGTGGTCACGACTAGGCAAACGCTCAGGCGAGGTGCTCGTCGAGGAACGCGCCGACTCGCTTGATCGAGTTCGACCACGGCCCGTAGAAGTAGTGCCCGGCTCCCTTGTATTCAACGAGCTCGTTTTCGACGCCTGCTTTGTCGAGAGCCCGCTGCGTCGCGCGAGCCCAAGAGATGTCGCAGGTGTCGTCGGCGGTTCCGTGGAAGGCCAGCACAGGTTCGGTGATCCGGAAGAAGTAGTTCCGTGACGACATGCGTTTCCACGCCTCCGGGTTGTCCTTGGGCTCCCCGTACTTCGCCAGGATGCGGTCACCGATGTCGTAGTTGTTGCGCTGCCAGCGGTTGAAGTTGTCCTCGGCGTCGCTGCTGACCGAGGCGTACGTGATGGCGGCATCGAAGACACCCGGCGCAATCGTCAGAGCCTGGTAAGCCACCCCGCCACCCATGGACCTACCGAGCAGTGCCACGCGATCTCCGTCGATCCACGGAATGTCCGAGTTCTTCAGTGCCAAGGCGGCGTTGATGACGTCTTCCGCGTAGCCCAATCGCATGTTGACGTCGTTACGCGGATCCTTATCGGAGCACGCGTGATTGCGGTAGTCCACGTGCAGGACCCCGTACCCATTGCGCGGCAGCCAATCCTGCTCGCGCCGGAATCCTTGGCCGTTCACGTAGACCTTCGGGTCGATGTAGCCGTGGGCGAGGACGACCATCGGGAAGGGGCCCTTGCCCTTTGGTTCGATCAACTGCCCGCAGATCTTGAGGTCACCGCTCTTGTAGGTGGCCCGGTAGCGCGTGTAGGCGGAGTTTTCTCCCAACTTCTTGCGGATTTTGAGATTCCGACCGTCGTACTCCCGGGTCATGGCGATCGGGATAGAGGACGAGTTCACGTTCGAAGCAGATGCGGCCTGACTCTCGGCCGCTTGGGCGGCGGGGAGCAGAGTGAGGGATAGTGCAAGTGAACCGATGGCGGCAAGGGAACGGCGCATACTTCGAGGGTACGTCAGCTCTCAGGAGATGCAAGATCGATGATTTTTGTCGACCCTGACACTGCCTCAACTTTGACCGTGGGGTGGAGATTGAAGAGGGGGGTGTAGGCCTCGCGGAACCCTGTTTGGTCGGGAAGAGTGCCATTGCCGAGGACCTGCACCACGTACTTGCCGCGCTGGAACTGGACGTCAATGAGCGAGTAGTCGGAGTCCTTGAGCCATGAGGTTGCTGCGGTCTGCACTCGCTGCTGCTCAACGGCTCCAATCAGCGACCTCGCAGTGAAGGCGGCCAGAGCAATGATGAGGGCGCTCAAAATGATGGCGATAATGGCGATTGGTCGACGCACCTTCTGGAGGTGATGGTCGCCTGTTCCTCGATAGCCGGCGATTGTGAAGACAATCAGGCCACAAATGACAATGGCGATTGCGTTGGCGAGGAAAAGGGTGAGCGCTCCGAATGCTGCGAGTACATCGCCTTCGGATAGCACAACTCCCGCGACAGCCAAGGGTGGTACGAGGCTAATGGCGATTGCTACACCGGGAAGTACACCACTCAGATCGCTACGGGCGACGGCGTACGCACCGACCGTGCCGGTGGCAACGGCCACGAAGAGGTCGAGGAGATTGGGCGCGGTCCGACTAGCAATCTGTGAGTTATTGATGGGGCTCAGCTGGTCGGGTACGAGCAAGGCGATGACGAATCCGATGACGACGACCGCTATCACCGCGAAGCCAAGAATGGCTGCCGACCGTCGTACCTGTCCGATGTGTGCCTGGACTATTGCCAGTCCGACGCCCTGAATCGGCCAAGCGAGTGGAGCCACGATCATCGCTCCGATGACGGTTGCGGTTGAGTCGAGCAAGACTCCGCCGGTAGCGATGATCGCGGACAGGGTCAATAGAGCGCTGAACCGGAAGAGGCGATCGTTGCCGCTGTCGCGGGTGAGGAGATAGACCTGATCTTCGACGTCTCTGACGGGCGTTATCTTCTTTCCGTCGTCGAAGAGGAGACCGACGGGACTGAAAGTCATCGCGCTCCCAGGATGTGCTCCATGGCAAGTTGGTCGAGCAGGCTGTAGTGCTTGGCGCGATCGGCTGCGGCCTCGACGTCAAACTCCTCGAAGGCCGACTGGTCGGCCGCGAGGTCCTGCCACGTCTCGCCAGGTGTCAGCGTTGGTTCCGCGAGCAGTGGCGAACCTGCTGCCTGCCAGGCGGCCTGGACCTCGGGATCGGCGCGAAAGGCGCGTGCCCGTTCCTTCAAGATCAGGTAGGTGCGCATGTTTGCGGCGGCGGACACCCAGACATCCTCGAAGCCATCGGTGCGGTACGGCTTGTAGTCGAA
>CAJXUJ010000076.1 GCA_913061025.1 uncultured Actinomycetes bacterium
TGGAAGGACAACGAGTCCGCGAGCACGAATAGGTGACCTCCCACTCCCCCATCCTCCCGTTTCCCCCGGAATCCGGGGGATCCGCTTCGCTTCCCCCGGAATCCGCCAAACTCTGGCCACTTCCCCCGCTATCCAGGGGGTGGGGCGTACTGCGCTCAGGCGTACAGTGCGCCCTCGTGACCGCTCGGGGTTGGGCCCTCTTCATCGCCCTCGCAGTGCTGTGGGGCATCCCCTATCTATTCATCAAGATCGCGGTCGATGACCTATCCCCCGCGATGGTCGTGTGGGTGCGCGTAGGCCTCGGCGCGCTCATCCTGCTGCCCATCGTCCTGGCCCGAGGTGACATCAAGCGACTGAACGTCACCGACTGGTCGTGGATCGTCGTCTTCGCCTTCGTCGAGATCGCGCTGCCGTTCGGCGCGCTCTCCTACGCAGAGATCCGGCTTTCAAGTTCCACGACCGCGATCCTGATCGCCGCCGTTCCCATCCTTTCCGCGGTGATTGGATGGCGGATCGGCATCGACGATCGGATCAACAAAGGCCGCGCCCTAGGTCTGGCCATCGGCGTGGTCGGCGTCGCAACACTGGTGGGCATCGACATTCGCGGCGACGACTGGCTCAGCGTTGCCGCTCTCGGCATCACGATCATCGGCTACTCGTTTGGGCCGATCATCGTGGCGACCAAGCTTTCGCGCGCACCGACCCTGACGGTCATCACCATGGCGCTTCTCGTGAATACGCTTGTCTATGCGCCTTTGGCGTGGATCAGTCGGCCAACGTCGCCGGTTCCAGCGGACGCCTGGTGGTCGGTTGTGGTTCTGGGCGTGCTGTGCACCGCCGCGGCGTTCATCGTCTTCTTCGCACTGATCGCCGAAGCCGGCCCGTCTCGCACCACGGTGATTACATTCATCGCGCCAGCTGTGGCGCTGCTTCTTGGCGTCGTCGTTCTTAATGAGGCCTTGACCTGGGGGATCGTTGTCGGATTCCCACTGGTAATCCTCGGCTCTTTCCTCGCCACTCGTCGCGCACCGGCAGTGGAGGCCGAGCCCCACCCTTAGAGGGAAAAGGGGCCTCTGATGACCCATCGTGAGGAGTTTCCTCTGGTCACCTACTCGGTGGGGTTAACTGTCCCCATGACCTACATAAAGAGAACTCTCACTGCACTCCTGGCAGCCATGGCTTTGGCACTCGGAGCATTCGCGTCGGCTGCCCCCGCCAACGCGGCCGACGACGTCACGCTCGTGGTGACCGAACTCCCTGCTCAGGTTCGACTGATTCCCGGCGAGGCCATCGAGCTGACCCTGGAGACGAACCGCACGACTGGTTACACATGGAAGGCCACCAAGTCCGGCAAGAAGAAGGCCGTGAAGGTGAGCAAGGGCTCGTACACACCACCCAACACGACGATGGTCGGCGCCCCCGGACTCACCACCTGGACGATCACTGCCATCAAGCCCGGAACAGTCGACGTCAACATCGCAGCCACACCTCCCGGTGGAGGCGACGCTGAGGTGTCGACGCTGAAGGTGATTGTGATGAAGGATCAGAGCTAGATCTGAGGCTTCGAACCATCAGAACGAGATGAAGGATCACAGCTAGATCTGAGACTTCGAACCGCGAGACCCTTCACCGGGGTCGGGATTCAGTTCCCGGCCCCGGTGAACTCTTTCTCGACATAAGGTTCATCGGCCAACGACCAAAGGGCCTTTGCAATCAACTCAGGATCGAAGGCCGTGCCCGGGGCAATGGATCCACGAATAGTGAGCGTGCGAACGCTGATGTTCGTTTCGGCAAGCTCCTTGTCGAGCGCCAGGGCAAGGTTGCGCAGGGCTGACTTTTGGAGTCCCAGTCCGAAACTTGCCGTCATCGGCGAATCAGCGGTCCCACCGCCGGTGAAGAGGATCCGAGCCGATGGGAGTTCACGCATTCGAGGGATGACCGCCTGCGCCATCGCCAGGGCCGAAACAACTCCGGCTCTCAGTCCCTCGGTGATGGCATCGAGATCGCTATCGAGCCCACCGGGCACCCACAGGGACACGTTGAAGAGGGCACAGTCGATTGGCACGTCGCACTCGGTGGCGTAGTCGTTGATCATTTCGCGAAACGCTTTGGGATCCGCCGCGTCGGTGACAACTGTGTCAACGGAATCATCATCAGCCAATTCGGATTTCAGCTGATCGAGTTTGCCGGCCGACCGAGCACTGAGGGTGACCTGAGATCCGCGACGAAGTGCCAGGCTCGCAAAGGAAGTGCCGATGCCCGGCCCAGCGCCAACAATGAGCACGTGACGGGGTGAGAAGGAGGAACGACTATCCATGGTGACTCCCCCAAGAAGGGTTTGTGGAGCTGAGGGGACTCGAACCCCTGACCCCCTCCATGCCATGGAGGTGCGCTACCAGCTGCGCTACAGCCCCGCGAATGCGAAGCGTCAGCATACCGTGAAGGAACGTGCACCCGTGACGGGGACCGAGGCGGACCGCGGGGGAATCAAGACGCATCCGCCGGATTCCGGGGGAAAGTGCAGACATTCCCCAGAATCCGGGGGAAACGGGGCGAATTTCCCGGGGTGTGGGAAAAAGGGCTAGCGGTTGTCGGGGAGTGCTAGCGGTCGTCGGCGAGCGCCGGAGTGGGGAGCGAGCCGGCGTTGTACTCCTGCAGCCGCCAACCTGGCCCGAATCCTGTGACGTTCTCGGTGAGGATCGACCACGCGCAGTTGCTGAGCACACCCAGGCAGGCCCATTGATCCGGCGGCAGCCCCAGAAGGGCGCCTATCGCGGCACGTGCCGAGCCACCATGGGTCGCGACCACGAGCGTCCCGGCCTCGGGAAGGTCCACCAGGGCGTCGTCGATGGCCGCGACCATGCGATCAGCAACTTCGATCCGGGTTTCCCCGCCACCAGGACGCGCGTGCGAATCCGATGCCCAGCGCGCCACTTCATCTCCGTAGCGATCAAGCAATTCGGGTCGTCGGAGCCCCTCCCACTCTCCAGCGAAGGTCTCGCGAAGCCGTGGATCCGGTGTCACATCGAGGCCCGTTACCTCACCCAACGCCAGCGCAGTGGTGAACGCTCGAGTGAGGTCAGAGGCGATGATGCGATCGGGCTTCAGATGAACAAGGAGTCCCGCCGCGCGCTCTGCCTGCATTCGTCCCTCAGCATCGAGCTCGATATCCGACTGACCTTGGAACCGACGCTCTGCGTTCCACGCGGTGCGGCCGTGCCGCCACAGCACGATTCGGCGTTCACCCACAACTACTCACCCGCGCGGGCTTGACCGGACGTCACCGTTTCGGGGAGCTCGACCAGCGGGCAGTCTTTCCACAACCGCTCGATTGCATAGTGCATTCGATCCTCGGCTTGCATCACATGAACGACGACGTCACCAAAGTCGAGAAGAACCCAATGGGCCCCCTTGAGGCCCTCACGGCGGATGGGTTTGACGCCCATGCCGTGCAGTGTTTTTTCGACTTCGTCGACCACCGATTTGACCTGCCGCTCGTTGGCGGCCGAGCACACGACGAAGACATCGGTAATGACGAGTTGGTCGCTGACATCAAGCGCCACGATGTCGGTTGCCAGCTTGTCCGAAGCCGCCTGCGCCGCGGCAATGGCAACCTCGATTGCCTCGTTGGATGCGGTCATGAGTTATCTCCTGCGTAGAGGCCGTGCTTACGAATCCACCGCGAGACTCCTTCGGGAACCAGGTAGTCGATTGGCTTACCCGCCGCCACCCGGGTCCGGATGTCGCTGCTGGATATGGCCAGCGCCGGGATCTCGATCATCGTCACAACGCCCTCGGGAAGTCCGGGGTCCGTCAACTGGTGACCAGGTCGGGTGACCCCCACTAGGTGAGCCCGCTCAATGATGCCGTCCGGGTCGTGCCACCCGACGATGTCCGCGAGGGCGTCCGCTCCGGTGATGAAGAACCACTCCGCGGTGTCCGGCGCGTGCTCGGCCGCGAAGGCTGATTGCAGGTCTCGGAGAGTGTCGACGGTGTAGGTCGGACCGTCACGATCAATGTCTACCCGCGACACCTCGAAACGGGTATCCGCCGCCGTCGCGATCACGGTCATCAAGTAGCGGTCCTCGCCCGGGGTAGTGGTGCGGGTCTTGTGCCATGGAATTCCGGTGGGAGTGAAGATCACCCGCTGCAGATCGAAGCGATGGGCCACCTCCGAGGCGGCGACCAGGTGGCCGTGATGAATGGGGTCGAAGGTGCCCCCCATCACGCCAATACGGCGATTACTCAGAGCCGTGCCTTCACTTGCGGTTGACGTTGATCATGGTCGTCACGATCAACAGACCGGCGAGGACACCGAAGGCGAACAGACCGAAAACCCACGCAGGGACGCTGGCCTCACCGGCGGCTTCGCTGGCCATCAAGACGAGATTCTGTGTGGTCATATCGACACCCTACCTATCCCCCGGAACCTATCCCCCGGACCTAGCCCCGTGTGTGACCGTCGCCGGTCACGATGTACGTGGTCGAGGTCAACTCCGGCAGACCCATCGGGCCCCGAGCGTGCAGCTTTTGGGTGGAGATCCCGATTTCCGCACCAAATCCGAACTCTCCACCGTCGGTGAATCTGGTCGAGGCGTTCACCATGATCGCCGCAGAGTCGATCCGCGCTGTGAAGTGGGCAATCGATGTCTGACTGTCGCTCACGATGGCCTCGGTGTGACCAGACGACCACCGACGAATGTGATCGATGGCCTCATCGATGGACTCCACGATCGACGCCGCCATATCCAGCGAGTAGTACTCAGCAGCCCAGTCCTCGTCTGTTGCCTCGACAACCGCGCACGGACCACCGCGAGCAGCGCCCGCGAATCGAGCATCCGCGTGGAGGGTTACTCCAGCCTCGGCAAGCGCTTCGAGTGCTCGGGGTAGGAATACATCGGCGATGTCGCGATGCACGAGCAGCGTCTCCGCCGCATTGCAGACACTCACCCGCTGGGCCTTGCTGTTCACCACGAGGGCGACGGCCTTGTCGATATCCGCGTGCGAGTCCACATAGACGTGGCAATTACCGACTCCGGTCTCGATAACCGGCACGGTGGAGTTCTCCACCACGCTTCGAATCAACGATTCGCCACCGCGGGGAATCAGCACATCGACGAGACCACGGGCCGTCATCAAGTGCTTGACCGATTCGTGTGAATCTCCGGGGACAAGTTGAACCGCGTCTGGGTTGAGTCCTTGGTCGACCAGCGCCGAGCGCATGGCCGTGGCGAGAGCCTGGTTACTGTTCATCGCCGACGACGATCCACGCAGGAGCGCGGCGTTGCCGCTCTTCAGGCACAGTCCAGCGGCATCGACCGTCACGTTCGGACGCGCCTCATAGATCATGCCGACCACACCGATAGGCACTCGGATCTGCCGAACCTGGAGACCATTGGGAAGGGTGTATCCGCGAATCACCTCGCCGACCGGGTCAGGGAGAGCAGCAACCTCACGCAAAGCCTGGGCTATCGAGGCGATCCGGTCGGAGGTAAGGGTCAGCCGATCGATCAACGCGTCGGAAGTTCCGTTCTCCCGTGCGCGAGCGATGTCGTGCTCGTTTTCAGCCACAATCTCCGCTGAGTTGGCCTCGAGGGCATCGGCCATAGCCAGGAGTGCCGCGTCCTTCTGATCGCGGGTGAGTACTCGCAGTTCCTGGGCGGCAGCGCGGGCGCGGCGGGCGGTGTCATGCACCAGTTCACGGTCATCGAGCATGCAGGAAGGGTACGCGACCGATAGCCGCCGACGACTCAGAACGGTGCGATGCGGCCCTCGATGGGAACCGAACGCAGCGGCCCTTGCTTGAGATAGGTCTGCCGATCCAGGACCTGCAAACCAACCACGTCCCAACCCGGGAGTCTCGAGGACCGCTCATTCACGCTCCACATGTTGCTGGCGATGCTCGCGGCCGCTTCCATTCCCTCGGCCTCTTCCCAGTAGCGCAACTCGGCGCACTCTGCGTCATAGCGCGCTTCGAGAAGGAACGGATGATTGTGGCTCAACCGCTCCAAGGCATCGCGGACTTTGTCGATGGGCTGCTGTTCTCCCGACACCGTCAAGGTGACATGCCACATCTGGAGCGAACCAACATCGGACGATGGGGGCACGCTACGAAGGACCATGTGCGCTCCCTTCGTGCGCTCATCCAGCAACTACGAGGACGGCCAGACCACCATGTCGTCCCGGTGGACGACTTCGCGTTCATATTCCGGCCCGCGTTCGCGTGCTAGATCCCGAGTCGAGCGCCCCAGAAGGTCTGGAAGCTCCCGTGCATCAAAGTTCACCAAACCTCGAGCGATCGCGCGACCGTTTTGATCAATTAAGTCGACCGGGTCTCCCGCAACAAACGCACCATCAACCGCAGTGATACCCGCAGGCAACAGTGATGCTCGTCGCACGGTAACCGCTTCCACTGCCCCATCGTCAAGAGTCAACGTCCCGCTCGG
>CAJXUJ010000077.1 GCA_913061025.1 uncultured Actinomycetes bacterium
GCAGTGAATACGTCTCCGGCGATCATCACGCACGAGGGCAGATCTCTCAGATCCAACGGCGCGCGCAGATACTGCTGACGACGCTCACGGGTGGTCGCATCCGTGGCCAACGCGCGTGCTCGGCCAATATGCCCCTGGGACGCTCGAGCCGAAAAACGAGCGATGGTCTCGTCGACACCACAGTCCGCCATCAACATCTCGGTGATGGCGTCAGTGCTGGGTGTCCTCAACGCAACGTGGCGCGTGCGGGAGGTGATAGTGGGCAGAACGTCATCAACGCTCGGTGCGCACAGGATCCAGACGGTGTGCGGGGTCGGCTCCTCGAGAGCCTTCAGCAGATAGTTCGCGGCGCGATCGTTAAGCCGATCGGCGTCCTCGATCACGATCACTCGCCACGACGCCGTCATCGGCGCCTGGGCTGCCATATGGACAAGTGGCTTCACGTGGTCCAACAGGATCTCCGAACCCTCGGGGATCTCGACGTGAATGTCCGCGTGGCCACCCTTAGCCGATGTTCGACAGGCCTGGCAGTGACCGCAGCCACCCTCATCGCACACCAAGGCTGCAGCGAACGTGGTCGCTGCGCGAGACCGACCCGATCCCGGTGGTCCGGTGATGAGCCAGGCGTGCGTCATGGCCGGGCCGGATTCTCCGGGCGATTTCGCGTCACGCACAGCGGCCTGAAGGGTCGCAATGGCTTCCTGTTGACCGATAAGTCGGGACCACAATCCCCCGGTGGTCATGCATTGCCCCCGAGCAGTTCCGCCACACGACCGCGGATGGTGGTCGCGATTTCCTCGACCGAACCTGAAGCATCGACCACGAGATAACGGTCCGGTTCACGGCTGGCAATGTCTAGGAAAGCAGCCCGAACACGTTGGTGGTACTCGATCGGCTCCGATTCGAGGCGGTCGGGTGACTCCACACGGGACAGACCCACCGATGGATCGACGTCCAGCAAGATCGTGAGATCCGGAAGCAGACCTTCTGTTGCCCACACACTGAGATCACGCACCCGATCAGCGCCGAGTTCCCGGCCGTATCCCTGGTAGGCAACCGAAGAGTCGAGGTACCGATCGCAGATCACGATGGCGCCTGCTTCCAGCGCCGGTCTGATCACCTGCTTCACGTGCTCACCACGGGCAGCAGCGAAGAGCAGTGCCTCGGCGCGGTCGCTTAACCCGGCGTACTCATTGCTGAGCAGGACGTTGCGGATCGCTTCTCCCGCGGGTGTGCCGCCTGGTTCGCGGGTCCGGACGACGGTCTTGCCCTCGGATGTGAGCTCCTGCGCCAAGAGTGCTTCCTGGGTCGACTTACCCGCGCCTTCACCACCCTCGAAGACGATGAAGTACCCCGTCATCGCTACTCACTGCCGCTGGATTGTCCAGCCGACGCCTTCGCGCGGGTTGCCTTCTTTGCTGTCTTCTTGGTCGCCTTCTTAGCGGTCTTCTTGGTAGCACGTTTCGCGGTCTTCTTCGACGGACCCTTGGCCTTGCGTTCGGCCAGTAGGTCGCTTGCGCGTTCGACGCTGACGGTCATCGGATCGTCGACGACTCGCAGCGTTGCATTGGTTTCCCCATCAGTGACGTAGGCGCCAAAGCGTCCTTCACGAACCACGATGAGTTTGCCTGACGTCGGGTCGGTGCCCACCTCACGCAACGGTGCCGCGGCCTGACCTCGTCCACGTCGCTGCTTCGGCTGGGCAAACAGTGCGAGAGCCTGCTCGAGGGTGACCGAGAAGATCTGCTCCTCGCTTTCCAGTGACCGGGAGTCGGTGCCCTTGGTCAGATACGGGCCATAGCGACCGTTTTGGGCGCGGATCTCTTCACCGTCAGATGGATCGACACCCACCACACGCGGAAGCCTGATCAGTTTTAGTGCTTCCTCGAGGGTCACGGTGCTGGGCTTCATGTCACTCAGCAACGAGGCAGTTCGGGGCTTCGCCGATTTCGGAGAGTCCTCGGGGAGTACTTCGCTGACGTACGGCCCGTACCGACCCGACTTGGCAACGATCATCAGACCCGTTTCCGGGTCGGTGCCGAGTTCGCGGTCACCGGACGGTTCAGCCAAGAGTTCCTCGGCCTTGTGCGCGGTTAGCTCATCGGGGGCCAGACCCATCGGCACATTCGCCCGAATGTCACCGCGTTCGACGTAGGCGCCGTAGCGACCAACACGGAGGTTCGCATCGCTGCCCTTGATCGGGAAGGTTGCGATACCACGAGCATCGATCGATCCGAGGTCTTCCGTCAGGGTCTTTACTCCCGGAAACTGTCCGTTGACCGACTCACCGCCGCGCCAGAACGCTTCCAGTTGCGCCACGCGATCGATGTCTCCGCGAGCAACCATGTCGAGGACGTTCTCCATGTTCGCGGTGAAGTCATAATCGATGAGCGCCGAGAAGTGCTCTTCGAGAAGTCGGATCACCGCGAAGGCGGTGAAGCTGGGAACGAGTGCAGAACCCTTCTTCCACACGTATCCACGGTCAAGGATCGTGGACATGATGGACGCGTAGGTCGAGGGACGCCCGATGCCAAGTTCCTCAAGTTTCGCGACAAGCGATGCCTCGTTGTAGCGCGACGGCGGCTTCGTCGAGTGACCTTCAGCCGTCAAAGACTCTGCGTTAACCGTCTGCCCCTCTGCGAGGGCGGGCAGCTCGCGTTCGTCGTCGTCGTTCGAAACATCCTTGAGCGCAGCCATGAAGCCCGGGAAAGTGATGACGGTTCCCGACGCCGTGAACTCAACTCCGCGGCCATCGGTTGCGGTTGCCGACAACTTGACAGTGGTGGTGGCGGTTTGCGCGTTGACCATCTGCGATGCGACGGTGCGCTTCCAGATGAGGTCGTAGAGCGCGAATTCGTCACCCACGAGCTCCCCGGCCACCTGCGCCGGGGTCCGGAAGGAATCACCGGAGGGCCGGATCGCTTCGTGCGCTTCCTGGGCGTTCTTCACCTTGCGGTCATAGCGACGCGGCTGGTCCGGGACGTACTCAGCGCCGTACAACTCGCGGGCCTGTGTCCTCGCTGCATTGAGCGCTTGGTCGGACAGCGTGGTGGAGTCGGTGCGCATATAGGTGATGTAGCCGTTCTCGTACAGCGACTGCGCCACCCGCATGGTGCGCTGCGCACCCCACCGAAGTCGGCTCGATGCTTCCTGCTGCAAGGTCGAGGTCATGAACGGGGCTCGCGGTTTGCGCGACGACGGCTTCTGCACCACGGAGTCGACGGTGAAGGTCGTCTCCTGCAGACCGGAGGCCAGCGCTTGGGCACCAGGTTGGTCGAGATGCACCGCGCCTTCACGGGAGAGCTGACCGTCGTCGTCGAAATCCGACCCAGTAGCAACGCGGGAACCCTCGACCGCAGTCAACCGACCGGGAAATGGTCCGGGAAGGAATTCCGCGTCAATGCCCCAGTATTCGACCGGGGTGAATGCGATGCGCTCCTTCTCTCGGTCGACCACGAGGCGGACGGCTACCGACTGAACGCGTCCGGCCGACTTGGCCTCGCGTCCGATCTTCTTCCACAGCACCTCGGATACCGGATAGCCGTAGAGACGGTCCACCACACGGCGGGTCTCTTGGGCATCGACGAGTCGCATATCGAGTTCGCGGGGATGCTCGACGGCATCGCGGATGGCCTCGGGGGTGATCTCGTTGAAGACCATGCGCTTCACCGGGACCTTGGGCTTGAGCACTTCGAGTAGGTGCCAGGAGATCGCCTCGCCCTCGCGGTCTTCATCGGTGGCGAGTAGGAGTTCGTCGGCGTCCTTCAGAGCAGCCTTGAGCTCCTTGATAGTGGCCTTCTTGGAATCGTGGATGACGTAGTGCGGCTGGAAGGCATCATCGACATTCACCGCGAGCTTGGCCCACGGCTTCTTGCGGTCCTCCGCCGGAATCTCAGAGGCCTTGGACGCGAGATCGCGAACGTGGCCAACCGATGCCAACACGGTGAATCCGTCGCCGAGATAGCCGGCGATCTTCTTCGCCTTCGCCGGTGACTCGACGATCACCAGGGTGTTGTCTGGCACGTGGGCATCCTCTCCGTTTGTCCGAGGGTCGAGGCGTCTGGCTCAACCCGCGGCGGAGTCTGACGGTAGGACACCTCCTGCTGTCAACCCTGCACCGCCCCCGAAAAAGCCGACTGCCCGGGCATTCCCCGAAGGGGAATGGTGATCCCGGGCAGTCGTCCGATTATCGGAATTCCGCTAGGCGTTGGCGCCTTCCTGGTCGCCGACCGCGATCGGACGGCGCTTGGAGATGACCACCGCGATGACCACGATGGCGGCCGCTGCGATCGCAATTCCCCAGCGGACAGCCGAGTTGGCGCCATCGCCGATGCTCAGCGTGACCACGGCGGGTGCGACAAGCAGCGCGACCAGGTTCATGACCTTGATCAGCGGGTTGATGGCCGGGCCAGCGGTGTCCTTGAACGGGTCGCCGACGGTGTCGCCGATGACGGTGGCCGAGTGGGCCTCGGAGTTCTTGCCACCGAAGTTGCCGTCCTCGACGAACTTCTTGGCGTTGTCCCAGGCTCCACCGGAGTTGGACAAGAAGACCGCCATCAGAACACCGGTAGCGATCGTGCCGGCGAGGTAGGCGCCGAGGGCACCCACGCCGAGACCAAAGCCGACGGCAATCGGGGTGAGCACGGCGAGCAGGCCCGGGGTGATGAGCTCGCGCAGCGAGTCGCGGGTGACGATGTCCACGACCTTGCCGTATTCGGGCTTGGCCGTGCCTTCCATGATTCCGGGGATCTCGCGGAACTGGCGACGTACCTCGAAGATCACCGCGCCAGCCGCACGCGAGACCGCGTTGATGGCCAGACCGGAGAAGAGGAACACCACGGCCGCACCGATGACCAAGCCAACGAGGTTGGCCGGGTTGGCGACGTCCAGCACGCCGTAGTACTGGAGGTTTTGACCGATCTCACCGATGGTGCCGCCGATCGCAGCGGACGTACTCTCGGCTGCACCGAAGACCGCCTCGCGGAATGCACCGAACAGCGCGGTGGCGGCGAGAACCGCGGTTGCGATGGCGATGCCCTTGGTGATGGCCTTGGTGGAGTTACCAACAGCGTCGAGGCGGGTCAGGACTGCAGCGCCCTCACCCTCGACGTCGCCGGACATCTCCGCAATGCCCTGCGCGTTGTCCGAGACCGGACCGAAGGTGTCCATCGAGACGATGACGCCGACCGTGGTGAGCAGGCCGGTGCCCGCGAGGGCGATCGCGAACAGGCTCAGCAGGATCGTGCCCGAGCCGAGCAGGAACGCGCCGTAGACGGCCGCACCGATAACCAGCGCGGTGTAGACAGCGGACTCCAGGCCCAGCGAGATGCCCGACAGGATGACCGTGGCCGGTCCGGTGAGCGAGGTCTTTGCGACATCGTCGACCGGACGGCGGTTGGTCTCGGTGAAGTAGGCGGTGAGCTGCTGGATCACGGCGGCGAGCACGATGCCGATGAAGACAGCGCCGATGACAAAGAGTTGCGGACTCAGTGCGTCGCCTGCTTCGGAAGCGGCAATGCCACCGAGGCCCTCGATGTCGCTCCAGCTGCTGGGCACCCAGATGAACACAGCCGCGACCACGAGGATCGCCGAGATCACAGCCGAGATGAAGAAGCCTCGGTTGATCGAGGACATTCCCGAACGGTCCGTGGGACGCGGGGAGACGGTGAAGATGCCGATGACGGCGGTGATGACACCGATCGCCGGAATGATCAGCGGGAGGACGAGGCCGAGTTCACCGAAAGCAGCACTACCGAGGATGAGGGCCGCAACGAGCACGACGGCATAGGACTCAAACAGGTCCGCTGCCATACCGGCGCAGTCGCCGACGTTGTCACCGACGTTGTCCGCGATGGTGGCCGCGTTGCGCGGGTCATCCTCGGGGATGTTCTGCTCGACCTTGCCGACGAGGTCGGCGCCGACGTCAGCAGCCTTGGTGAAGATGCCACCGCCAACACGCATGAACATGGCCAGCAGGGCCGCGCCGAAGCCGAAGCCTTCAAGGACCTTGGGTGCCTCGCCCGCGTAGACGAGAACCACCAGCGCAGCGCCGAAGAGTCCGAGGCCGACGGTGAACATGCCGGCGACACCACCGGTGCGGAAAGCGATGCGCATGGCGCGCTGCTCGCCCTCGTCCTTGGCGGCTGCTGCAACGCGAACGTTGCCGCGGACGGCGAGCCACATGCCCATGTAACCGGTGATGCCGGAGAAGACCGCACCCACGAGGAAGAAGATGCTTCGGCCGATCCGCTCACCATTGGTCTCTGCCGGGAGCAGGAAGAGCAGGAAGAAGACGATGACGGCAAAGATGGACAGCGTCTTGAACTGTCGATTGAGGTACGCCGACGCACCTTCTTGGACGGCAGC